>NZ_JBHVDD010000033.1:0-83833 GCF_042802995.1 Streptomyces sp. NPDC057438 | reverse complement strand
TGGTCACCAGCCCCCCACGCCCTCGAAGGCAACGATTCAACGATCTTTCAGCGGCACTCAGAGATACAGGCCCGTGGAGTCCTCCGACCCCTCGAACCGGTCCGCGGCCACGGCGTGCAGGTCGCGCTCACGCATCAGGACGTAGGCGACGCCCCGCACCTCGACCTCGGCACGGTCCTCGGGGTCGTAGAGGACACGGTCGCCGGGCTCGACGGTCCGGACGTTCTGGCCGACCGCCACGACCTCGGCCCAGGCGAGGCGTCGGCCCACGGCCGCCGTCGCGGGGATCAGGATGCCGCCGCCGGAACGCCGCTCGCCCTCGGCGGTGTCCTGCCGCACGAGCACGCGGTCGTGCAGCATCCGGATGGGCAGCTTGTCGTCGTGCTGGGTCTTCTCGCTCACGCCCCGAACCTACCTGCCTTCGGCACTGTCCTCGCCCCCCGCCCGCGCCCCGGCGGGCGTGGCGGTCCGCGTCAGGCCCTGCGGCGCCGGGTGCCGAGGGCGAGGAGGCCGACGACGCCGACGACCACGAGGGCGACGGGCACGATGCGCTCGACCCGGGGTGCCCCGTCCTCGTCGACGAACTGGCCCCTGACGTCGCTGACCACACGGTTGACCGAGACGTACGCCTTGCCGAGGGTGTGGTCGATGTTCGAGACCACCTTGGCCCTGGCGTCGCCCACGATCGTCCTGGGGTGCACGCGGACGCCGATCTCGTCGAGCGTCTCGGCGAGGTTGTCGCGGCGGCGCTTGATGTCCGCCTCGATCTCGGCCGGGGTTCTGATGTCCGAGGTCTCCGCCACCGCGCGGCCTCCCGTTGTCGGTTGTCGGTGAAATCTCTTCGTCGCGGACAGTCTGTCAGCTCCACCCGGCACCGCACCGTCAGGGCCCGCCATTACGCTGGACCGATGAGCGAGCGACTCCAGCCCGGTGACGTGGCCCCCGCCTTCACCCTCCCGGACGCCGACGGCAACGAGGTGTCCCTGTCCGACCACAAGGGCCGCAAGGTCATCGTCTACTTCTACCCGGCCGCCCTGACCCCCGGCTGCACCAAGCAGGCCTGCGACTTCACCGACAACCTGGAGCTCCTCGCGGACGCCGGGTACGACGTCCTCGGCATCTCCCCCGACAAGCCCGAGAAGCTCGCCAAGTTCCGCGAGAAGGAGTCCCTGAAGGTCACCCTTCTCGGCGACCCCGACAAGACCGTCCTCGACGCCTACGCGGCGTACGGCGAGAAGAAGAACTACGGCAAGACCTACATGGGCGTCATCCGCTCCACGATCGTCGTGGACGAGGAGGGCAAGGTCTCCCACGCCCTCTACAACGTCCGCGCGACGGGCCACGTGGCAAAGATCATCAAGGACCTGGGCATCTGACGCCCACCTGCCCACCCACCCGAGAACGGCTCGTGTCCGACACCCCCGGTACGAGCCGTTCCGCATTCCGGACGTAACTGTCCGATGAGCGTTTCGTCACTCCGTACGAGCCACGAACGGATGGCCGGAGGGGAGGGAAATCGATGGGGGCAAGCATCTACACCAAGGAGCGGCTGGAGGAGGCAGCTCGGGGGCGTGGACGCTGTCGGAGGCATCGGGGAGATTGGGGGTGGATCCGAAGGGCTCGACTCGGCGGTACCTCTTCTCTGTTGCCGAGTCCGCCTCTATCGCCGAGGTTCTACGCACCCTGGAACGACCCGACACTGGCAGGCAACGCGCACTGCTACGTGGGTGGATGGCCGAGGAACACCTGACGACGGACCACTTCCTGGGGCAAGGGCACCAGCGAGGCAAGCCAGACACGGCCGCCAAGCGCCCCCGACGAAATCCTGGTCCAGCACGACGGCAGGCGTCGGACGAAGACCCACCTGCTACGCCGCGCGCCGCGTGAGGTCGGCGTCTCCGAGGTGTGCGCCGACTGCGGGACGGGCTCCGAGTGGCTCGGAAGACCCATGACCCTGGAGGTCGGTCACGTCAACGGGGACTGGAGCGACGACCGGCGCGAGAACCTGCGGTTGGTGTGCCCCAACTGCCACGCGATCACGAGCACGCGGTGCCGGGGCGGACGTCGGCAGCGGGGCTAGCCCGCTACCATGGCTGACAGCTGGCGGCCGTTGCTGAATGGTATAAGCAGAGGTTTTAGGTGCCTCGGGGCATTTGCCCATGTGGGTTCGACTCCCATCGGCCGCACAAGCAGAGAGGCCGCTCGGCTGAGCGGCCCCTCTTCTCTTTGCTCAGCCCACCAGTTCCCGCAGCACCGGCATCAGCCCCCGGAACGCCTTGCCCCGGTGGCTGATCGCGTTCTTCTCCTCCGCCGTCAGTTCCGCGCAGGTCCGGGTGTCGCCGTCCGGCTGGAGGATGGGGTCGTAGCCGAAGCCGCCGGTGCCGACCGGCGTGTGGCGGAGGGTGCCCCTCAGCTGTCCCTCGACCACCCGTTCCGTGCCGTCCGGCAGGGCTAGGGCGGCGGCGCAGTTGAAGTGGGCGCCCCGGTGCTCGTCGGCGATGTCGCCGAGCTGGGCGAGCAGGAGGTCGAGGTTGGCCTTGTCGTCGCCGTGGCGGCCGGCCCAGCGGGCGGAGAAGATGCCGGGGGCGCCGCCCAGGACGTCGACGCAGAGGCCGGAGTCGTCGGCGATGGCGGGGAAGCCGGTGGCGCGGGCCAGGGCGTGGGCCTTCAGCAGGGCGTTCTCGGCGAAGGTGACGCCGGTTTCCCGGACGTCGGGGATGTCGGGGTAGGCGTCCGCGCCGACGAGTTCGTGGGCGAGGCCCGCGTCGGCGAGGATGGCCTTCAGCTCGGTGAGCTTTCCGGCGTTGCGGGTGGCGAGGATCAGGCGGGTCATGCCCACCAGTATCGCCACCCGCCGAGGGGGCCGTTACGGGGTGCAGACCTTCGTCAGCTCGCCCGCCGCGTCCGTGATGCCGCTGATGTCGGGGGTCGTGTCGCCGTTCTCCACGGCGGTGCGAGTGTCGGTGACGGCCTTCTGCAGGGAGTCGACGGCCTTGTTGACGTCGGTGTTGTCGGTCTTGTCACCGATGTCGTCGAGGCTCTTGTCGATGGAGGCGAGGGACTCCTCCAGCTGTGTGGGGTCGTCCGCCGCGTTCTGCACGGCCTGCTGGAGGTCGTCCACGCTCCGGGCGATGGCGTCGGCGGTCTGGACGCAGTCCAGGGCCTTGTTCACGGCGTCGCAGCCGGTGGTCAGCCCGGCTGTCAGGGCGACGGCAGCTACGGCTCCGGCGATGGTGGTCATGCGGCGTCGGCGGCTCGCGGCCATGGAACGGTCCTCCTACTGGTTGCAGGCCTGACGGCCCCGGGGTACGGCTGGCGCCGTGTGGCCGGGCGCACGGTGATGTGCCGTACGCCCGTATGGGCAAGGACGCGGACGGGGCCGCCGTGGTTGCCGACGGCGGCCGCGCTCTTGGGGTGCCCTTTACCTTTCGAGGACCGTATCAAGGGCCTTGCGCTGCAGGAGTGCCAGCTCCGTGCAGCCCGAAACGGCCAGGTCGAGCAGGGAGTTGAGCTCCTCGCGGGCGAACGGCTCGGCCTCGGCGGTGCCCTGGACCTCGACGAAGCGGCCGTCGCCGGTGCAGACGACGTTCATGTCGGTGTCGGCCTTGACGTCTTCCTCGTAGCGGAGGTCGAGGAGGGGGACGCCGCCCACGATGCCGACGGAGACGGCCGAGACGGTGCCGGTGAGGGGCTGGCGATTGGCCTTGATCAGCTTCTTGCCCTGGGCCCAGGACACGGCGTCGGCCAGCGCGACGTACGCGCCGGTGATGGCCGCCGTGCGGGTGCCGCCGTCGGCCTGGAGGACGTCGCAGTCCAGGACGATCGTGTTCTCGCCGAGCGCCTTGTAGTCGATGACGGCGCGCAGGGAGCGGCCGATGAGGCGGGAGATCTCGTGGGTGCGGCCGCCGATCCGGCCGCGTACGGACTCGCGGTCGCCGCGGGTGTTGGTGGCGCGGGGGAGCATGGAGTACTCGGCGGTGACCCAGCCCTCTCCGCTGCCCTTGCGCCAGCGGGGGACGCCTTCGGTGACGGAGGCGGTGCAGAAGACCTTCGTGTCGCCGAAGGAGACGAGGACGGAGCCCTCGGCGTGCTTGCTCCACCCACGTTCGATGGTGACCGGGCGGAGCTGTTCGGGGGTGCGGCCGTCGATTCGAGACATGGCGCTGAGCCTATCGGCACATACGGAGGGGGCCCCTCCCCCGGCGGTCCGGGAGAAGGGGCCCCTGCCGTGAGCGCGCGTGGCTCACATCATGTCCTCGATCTCCGCGGCGATGGGGTCGGCGTCCGTGCCGACGACGACCTGGATCGCGGTGCCCATCCTGACGACGCCGTGGGCGCCGGCGGCCTTGAGGGCGGCGTCGTCGACGAGGGAGGGGTCACGGACCTCGGTGCGCAGGCGCGTGATGCAGCCCTCGACCTCTTCGATGTTGTCGAGGCCGCCGAGTCCGGCGACGATCTTCTCAGCCTTACTGGCCATGGCCACTCTCCCTGTCTTCCCCTGCGGAACGGGGTGCGGAACCGTACGCGGACAGTCTGCGGGACCGTCCGCGACTGGTCTACACCACTGGGCATCCGGTCGCCAAACGCAATCCGGGCTCCGGGCGGCGGCGAGGGTCTCGCGGCCGGGACGTCGCCCGGGAAATGGGGAGGACGAGAAACCGGGAGCACGGGAATGGGGAGTACGGGAACGCGGGAGTACGGGAACGCGAGAATGCGCCGCCCCGGCCGGGGAGTTCCCTCGCGACCCCTTGCTGTACACCGTACAGTGATCACCATACGCCGTACAGTCGGTCCTCTGCGTGCACAGCCGCCGTACAACGCCGCACCTCCACCCGGAAGTTGACTCACCATGACCACGGCCCCCACCGACAACCCGTCCCGTGCCGAGGATCCGCCGCCGTCCTGCCGTGATCTGATCGGCACCCTCGCCCAGACCGACCGGCGTGACGCCTTCGCCGCCCTCGCGCTCGGCGCGACCTCCATGGCCGAGGTGGCGGAGCGGGCGGGGCTGCGCCCGGCGGCCGCCGCCGTCGCCCTGCGGAAGCTCGTCGACGGCCGGATCGCCGCGTACGACGCCGACACGCGCGCCTACCGGCTGATCGACGACACCTTCCGGCTCGCCGTTCAGGCGGAGGTACGGATCTCCGGGCGGGGCGGCGGTGACGGCGCGGGGGCCTACTTCCGCAAGGGGCGGCTGACGTCGATCCCCGGCACGGCGGAGATCCGCACCCGGGTCCTCACCGTGGTGGCCGATTCCTTCGAGGCCGGGGTCACCTACTCGGAGGCCAAGGTCAACGCGATCTGCGGGCAGTGGTTCGACGACTGGGTCACCCTGCGCAGGGCGCTCGTGGACGAGGAGCTGCTGCGGCGCGACGAGTCGGGCACCCGGTACGAGCGCGTCTGACCGTACGCCGACCGGCATGACCGCATGACCGCATGACCAGGGCCTGGACCCTCGAGTACGACCACGACCGCCCGCTTCCGCGACGCGATGAAAGGCGGTCGACGCCCCTCTGCGGATACGCGGCTATCCGCCCCCGGCGACCATGCCGGGCAGCGGCGCCCTGCGGGTGAGCGAGGGGCGTCGTACGCCTTCCCGGCGACACGACGACGGGCGTCACCCGCACCGACAGCGGGGCCGAGCGCTGTCGGTGGACGGCTTGATCCGCGCGACCGGGACGGCCCGCGCCACACCGACCTCGTCATCGCGGAGCCGCGCTCACGGCGGCGGCGCACGCTCGGCACCCGGACGGAGTCCGTCCACACCGCACGGGGGCCGGGAGCCGTTCCGCCGACTGTCGCCGGTCGCCGCCGCTCGTCCGTGAGCGCCCCCATCCGCGGGCCGCCGTGGCAGATCGGGTGCACTCCTCGCGCCGGCATGGGCACACCGTTCGGGCCGAGCGCTCCTCCCTCCCGCCCCCCTCCGAACCTCGGCGCAGTTCGAAGTCCCTTGCGGCGGTACCAGGTTCGCGGTTTCCACGCCGATCGAGACACCCCGCGCGCTCTCCGGGTCCGCCCGGGCACGCTCCCGGACCCGCGCGCACCCTCCGCGACCGGCTCGGAATCCCGCAGGAATCGAGGGTTCCTGATCCCGACCCCCATCTGCTACAACAGGTCTACACCACTGAGTGGTGTAGACCACCACCCGATGGAGGAAGTCCATGAGCACTGCCACCGCGCCAACGGCGGCCCCCGCGAAGAAGTGGGGATCCGGTCTTTTCCAGGGCCTGCAGAAGGTCGGCCGCAGCTTGCAGCTGCCCATCGCCGTGTTGCCGGCGGCGGGCATCCTGCTGCGCCTCGGCCAGGCCGACGTACAGGAGAAGCTGAACCTGCCCGACAAGGTCACGGCGGTCTTCGCCACGGCCGGTGGCGCGATCTTCGACAACCTGCCGATGCTGTTCTGTATCGGTGTCGCGATCGGCTTCGCCAAGAAGTCGGACGGCTCGACCGCGCTGGCCGCCCTGGTCGGCTTCCTGGTCTACAGCAACGTCCTGAAGGCCTTCCCCGTCACCGAGGCCAAGGTGCAGGCCGGCGCCGACGCGGCCGCGACCTACAACAACCCGGGTGTCCTCGGCGGCATCCTCATGGGCCTGCTCTCCGCCGTGCTGTGGCAGCGCTACCACCGCAAGCAGCTGGTGGACTGGCTCGGCTTCTTCAACGGCCGCCGACTCGTCCCGATCATCATGGCCTTCGTCGGTACCGCGATGGGCGTCTTCTTCGGTCTGGTCTGGGAGCCCATCGGTGAGGTCATCTCCGACGCCGGCGAGTGGATCACCGGGCTGGGCGCGGCGGGTGCCGGCCTGTTCGGTCTGATCAACCGCGCGCTGATCCCGATCGGCATGCACCAGTTCGTCAACACCGTCTCCTGGTTCCAGATCGGCGACTTTACCAACTCCGCCGGCACCGTCGTACACGGTGACCTGAACCGCTTCTTCGCCGGTGACCCGACCGCCGGTCAGTTCATGTCGGGCTTCTTCCCGATCATGATGTTCGGTCTGCCGGCCGCCGCGATCGCGATCGCGCACTCTGCCCGCCCCGAGCGCCGCAAGGCCGTGATGGGCATGATGATCTCGCTCGCGCTGACCTCCTTCGTGACCGGTGTGACCGAGCCGATCGAGTTCTCGTTCATGTTCATCGCCCCGCTGCTGTACGTGATCCACGCGGTGCTCACCGCCATCTCCATGGCGGTCACCTGGGCGCTCGGTGTCCACGCGGGCTTCACGTTCTCCGCGGGCGCCATCGACTACGGCCTCAACTGGAGCCTGGCCACCAAGCCCTGGTTGATCATCCCGATCGGCCTGGTCTTCGGCGCGATCTACTACGGCGTCTTCCGCTTCGCCATCACCAGGTTCAACCTCCCCACCCCGGGCCGTGAGCCCGAGGAGGAGGTGGAGGACCTCACCAAGGCGTGAGATCCCGACCGCCGTACGGCATGACGAAGGCCCCGGGAGGTCCCGGGGCCTTCGTGCGCACACGAGGACTCAGATCTCGTAGGACATCCTCGGCACCGCCAGCTCCACCGGGCCGTCGTACACCGCGCGGGCGTCGACCAGGTTGACCTGCGGGTCGGTCCACGGGGGGACGTGGGTGAGGACGAGACGGCGGGCGCCCGCGCGGGCGGCCGTCTCCCCGGCCTCACGGCCGTTGAGGTGGAGGTCCGGGATGTTCTCCTTGCCGTGCGTGAAGGCGGCCTCGCACAGGAACAGGTCTGCGTCGCGGGCCAGTTCGTCGAGGGCGGCGGTGACACCGGTGTCCCCGGAGTACGTCAGGACCCGGCCGCCGTGCTCGATCCGGATGCCGTACGCCTCGACGGGGTGGGCGACCCGTTCCGTGTGGACGGTGAAGGGGCCGATGTCGAACGTGCTCGGCTTGACCGTGTGGAAGTCGAAGACCTCGCTCATGGAGGAGGCGGACGGGGTGTCGGCGTAGGCCGTGGTCAGACGCTGCTCGGTGCCCTCCGGTCCGTAGACCGGGAGGGGGTCGCAGCGGCCGCCGTCGTGGCGGTAGTAGCGTGCGACGAAGTACGCGCACATGTCGATGCAGTGGTCGGCGTGCAGATGGCTGAGGAAGATCGCGTCGAGGTCGTAGAGACCGCAGTGGCGCTGCAGCTCGCCGAGGGCACCGTTGCCCATGTCGAGGAGCAGCCGGAAGCCGTCGGCCTCTACGAGGTAGCTCGAGCAGGCCGATTCCGCGGACGGGAACGACCCCGAGCAGCCGACGACGGTGAGCTTCATAGGAGCTGGAACCTCCGCGCTGGCGTGAAGTCGTGACAGTCGTGTCAGTCGTGACGTGCAGACGGGTTGCGGATTGCAGTTGGCGGGGTTGCGAAGTTCGGGCGTGGGTGCAACGAGAGTGGTGCGGTCCGTTGAGCGTAAGGCGCGAAAGGGTGGGTCGCTCCTCCGCCAGGGGCCGTTGTGGGCGAACTCACCTGTGGTGTCACCGGTTCGGCTGGTCATAGGGCCGTTGGGGCGCGCATGGGCCGGGGTGAGGCGTCATCAAAGAGCGTGGGAGCGCGCGAGGGGGCGGGCGTTGCGTGGTGCGCGCCGGTACCGTCGTCGCTATGGACACGTCATGGTGGCCGGCTCTCGCGGCGGTGGTGGTGCTGGCACTGCTCGCCGCGATCGTCGACGGATGGGGACGTTCGCGGCGACCGCCGCGGCGAGGTGGGCGGACGCGGCCGCCGGGGCGCCCCGAGCGGGGGCGCGGACCGGTGCCGAGGCCCCGGCCCGCCGAGATCTGGTGGGCGAGCGTGCCCTTCGAGGACGGGCCCGGGGAGAAGGACAGGCCCTGTCTCGTGCTGGCCGTGCGCGGGCGCCGGGCCCGCGTCGCCAAGATCACCAGTCGGTACCGTGACGAACGGCCCGGTGTGATCCCGCTGCCCCCGGGCGCGGTCGGGGACGCCCGGGGGCGTCCCAGCTATCTGGAGACGGGCGAGCTGCGGGAGGTGCGGTTGCGCGACTTCCGCCGCAAGGCGGGCGAGGCGGACCCGGCCCTGTGGGCCCAGGTCCGCCACCTGTCGAAGTGAGGTGACCGGCGGTTCTGCGGGTGCGGGCCCGGTGGGGCTTCTCGCGCAGTTCCCCGCACCCCTGAAAGCCCAGGCCCCAGGCCCCGCGCCCCCGACCTCGACCGCCTACGCCCAGAGCTGCCCCTGCAGCGTCTCGATGGCCTCTTCCGTCGTCGCCGCCGTGTAGACACCGGTCGAGAGGTACTTCCAGCCGCCGTCGGCGACGACGAACACGATGTCGGCCGCCTCACCGGCCTTCACGGCCTTGTTGCCGACCCCGATCGCGGCGTGCAGCGCGGCCCCCGTGGAGACGCCCGCGAAGATGCCCTCCTGCTGCAGCAGCTCACGCGTGCGGGTCACCGCGTCGGCCGAACCGACCGAGAACCGGGTCGTCAGCACCGACGCGTCGTACAGCTCCGGCACGAACCCCTCGTCGAGGTTGCGCAGGCCGTAGACCAGGTCGTCGTAGCGCGGCTCGGCGGCGACGATCCTGACGTCCGGCTTCTGCTCGCGCAGGAAGCGGCCCACGCCCATCAGCGTCCCGGTGGTGCCGAGACCGGCGACGAAGTGGGTGATGGAGGGCAGGTCCGCGAGGATCTCCGGACCGGTCGTCGCGTAGTGCGCGCCCGCGTTGTCGGGGTTGCCGTACTGGTAGAGCATCACCCAGTCGGGGTGCTCGGCGGACAGCTCCTTGGCCACGCGTACGGCCGTGTTGGAGCCTCCCGCCGCCGGGGACGGGATGATCTCGGCGCCCCACATGGCGAGCAGCTCACGCCGCTCCTGGGAGGTGTTCTCGGGCATGACGCAGACCATGCGGTAGCCCTTGAGCTTCGCCGCCATGGCCAGGGAGATGCCCGTGTTGCCCGAGGTGGGCTCCAGGATCGTGCAGCCGGGCGTCAGACGTCCGTCCTTCTCCGCCTGTTCGATCATGTGCAGGGCGGGCCGGTCCTTGACCGAACCCGTCGGATTGCGGTCCTCCAGCTTCGCCCAGATGCGGACGTCGGCGGACGGCGACAGCCGCGGCAGGCACACCAGAGGGGTGTTGCCCACCGCGGCCAGCGGGGAGTCGTAGCGCATGGGTGATCAGGCCATGCCGCCGGCCACCGCCGGCAGGATCGTCACGTTGTCGCCGTCGGACAGCTTGGTGTTGATGCCCTCCAGGAAGCGGACGTCCTCGTCGTTGAGGTAGACGTTGACGAAGCGGCGCAGCTCACCGCCGTCCACGATCCGGGCGTGGATGCCCGTGTGACGGCTTTCGAGGTCGGTGAACAGCTCGGCGAGGGTGGCACCGGCTCCCTCCACCGCCTTCTGACCGTCGGTGTACTGGCGGAGGATGGTGGGGATGCGGACCTCGATGGCCATGGTGTGCGGCTCCTGTCGGGAGTGGTGGTCGGTGGCGCGCGGCAGCGCGAAGTGCGTGGTCACACAGGTGTGGGCGCCGCGGCTCACGGCCGTACGGCGGCAGGGTCCGGCGTCAACAGATGGCGCTGGCGAGCCTGCACAGGTCGACGTGCAGCCGCGCCACGAGCAGTGCGCCCGGCGTCTTCTCGCTCACGTCGTCAAGAACCATGGGCTCATCGTATCGATTCCCGGTCCGGGTCCCGGAATGTGATCCCACATGCCGGACGGATTCGGGCCGGAGAATGAGACCGAGGGTCCTCCGCGCCCTTCGGACCCGCGGTCAGGCCGACTGCCGGAGGACCAGCCGTGTGGGGGTGACCACCGAGGCCGGAGGGCTCGCCACCCCTCGCTCCCCCGCGCCCGCCAGGTCCTCCGTGTGGCTGAACAGCAGCCGGGCCATCAGCCGGCCCATGCCCTCGATGTCCTGGTGGACGGTGGTGAGCGGCGGGTCGGTGTGCTCGGCGATGGGCGTGAGGTCGTCGAAGCCGACGACGGCCACGTCGTCCGGCACCCGGCGTCCGCGCTCGCGCAGCACGTGCAGCGCGCCGGAGGCCATCAGGTCGGAGGCGATGAAGACGGCGTCCAGGTCGGGGCAGCGGTCCAGGAGGGCGGTCATGGCGGTGACACCGCCCTGCCGGGTGTAGTCGGAGTGTTCGATCATCCGGGGCGGCGTGTCCGGCAGGAGGTCCCGGTAGCCGTCCAGGCGGTCGAAGGCGGACGCCTCCCGCTCGACGGGGCCGGTGATCGTCGCGACGCGTTCCCGGCCCAGCGCGAGCAGATGACGGACGGCCGCACGGGCCCCGCCCCGGTTGTCGGCGTCGACGTACACACGGTCGTGGACGGGTTCGCCGTCGCGGAGCATCGGCCGGCCACCGAAGACGGCGGGCAGGCCGAGCCGGTCGATCATGCCGGGCAGCGGGTCGTCGGCCCGCAGGGAGAACAGCAGGGCGCCGTCGACATGGCCACCGCCCAGGAAGTCGCCGACGCGCGGGTACTCCTCGGGCTCCTCCAGGAAGAGCAGGACGGGCTGGGCCCCGTGGGCGACGAGTTCCTTGCGGATGCCCCGCAGGTGCAGGTCGAAGAAGGGGTCGATGAAGAGGCGGTTCTGCGGCTGGCTCGCGACGACGGCGATGGCGTTGTTGCGGCGGGTGACCAGCTGGCGGGCGGCGGAGTTCGGCACGTAGCCCAGTTCCGCGATGACCTCCCGGACCCGTTCGACGACCGCCGCACGCACCTTGTCCTCGCCGTTGATCACCCGCGACACGGTGGACTTGGAGACTCCCGAGCCGCGTGCGACGTCGTCGAGCGTGGGGCGCCGGCCGGGCAGTCGTCGCGTCTGTCGAGTCAAGGCCGTCTCCGTGGCGGGCAGTTGTGTGCGTCCGTGCGTGCGCGTGCGTACGGACACCGTAGCCGCGATTTTCCTGTGCCGTCGGTCAGTACGCCGCGACGATCCGCACCTCCTCCTCGGTCACCTCGCCCTCGACGATGCGGAACGAGCGGAACTGGAACTCGCCGAGACCGTCGGTGTCGGCGGTCGAGACGAGGACGTAGTGGGCGCCGGGCTCGTTGGCGTAGGAGATGTCGGTGCGGGAGGGGTGGGCCTCGGTGGCGGTGTGGGAGTGGTAGATGACCACCGGCTCCTCGTCGCGGTCGTCCATCTCGCGGTAGAGCCTGAGCAGGTCGCCGGAGTCGAACTCGTAGAACGTCGGTGACATGGCCGCGTTCAGCATCGGGACGAACCGCTCGGGGCGGTCGGAGCCCGCCGGTCCGGCGACGACGCCGCACGCCTCGTCGGGGTGGTCCTTGCGCGCGTGGGCGACGATCTGGTCGACGAGGTCCTGGGTGATGGTCAGCATGGTCGCCAGGATAAGCAGAAGGGCCGTTCCGTACCGGGGGGTGGTACGGAACAGCCCACATGCTGGGACCAGGGCCTCAGGGGCCCTCGCGTGGCCCGGTCAGCCGACCTTCTCGAACTGCGTCTCGCGGCGCTCGGTGACCTCGGGGTTGCGGCTCTTGAGCACGGCCCAGCCGATGCCCAGGGCCGCCGCCCAGCCCGCCATCACGTAGAGGCAGACGCGGGAGTCCGCGTCGTAGGCGATGAGGCCGGTGACGAAGACCAGGAAGACGATCGCGACCCAGCTGCACTTCGCGCCGCCGGGGGCCGGGAAGGACGAGGCGGGCAGGCGGCCGGCGTCCACACCGCGGCGGTAGAGGACGTGGCTGATCAGGATCATCAGCCAGGTCCAGATGCCGGCGGCGGTGGCGACGGAGACGACGTATCCGAAGGCCTTCTCCGGGACGACGTAGTTCAGGACCACGCCGATTCCCATGAAGAGCACGGAGACGGCGATGCCGAACGCGGGGGTCTTCGTCGACGACAGCCTGCTGAAGACCCGGGGGGCCTCGCCGTTGTCCGCGAGGGTGCGCAGCATGCGGCCGGTGGAGTACATGCCCGAGTTGCAGGAGGACAGGGCCGCCGTCAGCACCACGAAGTTGACGATGGCGGCACCCGCCGGGATGCCGATCTTGGCGAAGGCCGCGACGAAGGGGCTCACGCCGGGCGCGAACTCGGTCCACTTCACCACGCACAGGATGACGGTGAGGGCACCGACGTAGAACAGCGCGATCCGCCAGGGCAGGGTGTTGATGGCCTTGGGGAGGGTCTTCTCGGGGTTCTCCGACTCACCGGCCGTGACGCCGACGAGTTCGACGGCGAGGTAGGCGAACATCACGCCCTGGAGGGTCATCAGGGACGAGCCGACGCCCTTGGGGAAGAAGCCGTCGAAGGCCCACAGGTTGGAGACCGCGGCGGTGTCGCCGGCGCTGCTGAAGCCGAAGGTGAGGACGCCGAGGCCGATCACGATCATGCCGAGCAGGGCGGTGACCTTGACCATCGAGAACCAGAACTCGATCTCGCCGAACAGCTTCACCGAGATCAGGTTGGCGCCGAAGAGGACCACCAGGAAGACCAGCGCGGTGACCCATCGCGGGATGTCGGGCCACCAGTAGTTGACGTAGATCGCGGCGGCCGTGAGTTCGGCCATGCCGGTGACGACCCACATCAGCCAGTACGTCCAGCCGGTGAAGTAGCCGAAGAACGGACCCAGGAACTCGCGGGAGTACTCCGCGAAGGAACCCGAGACCGGGCGGTACAGGAGCAGCTCGCCGAGGGCTCGCATGATGAAGAAGATGATGACGCCGGCGAGGGCGTACATGAAGATCAGGCTGGGGCCGGCCTTGGCGATGTTCGCCCCGGCTCCCAGGAAGAGGCCGACGCCGATGGCGCCGCCGATCGCGATCATCTGGACCTGACGGCTGCCGAGCCCGCGCTCGTACCCCTCTTCGGGTGCGTCGCCGCGCACGGCTTCGTCGCCGTTCTTGTTGACCTGAGCGGAGGTCATGTGTTGTGCGCCTTTCTCCACGCTGGGCCGATCCGGGCCGTTCGTCGACCCCGGATCGGGTTCCGATCCCCCCGGATGTGATGGAGCTGAGCGGGCTCTGCGTCGAGCCCGCTCGTGCCTGGCCGACGGTCGTCGGCCGGTGGCGCACCCGAGCGGACATGGGTGTCGTCCGTCGAGCGGTCGTGAAGATCTATCACGGCCGCCATCTTGATCCACGGGGAGATCTGTGGCACACAACACAGGGAAAAGCGGACAAAGAGCACCCGCGAGGGCATCCCTCGCGGGCGTGGTGACGCGATCGTTATCCGGATTTGAGTGTCCTCTGAGCGAACGCTGAGCGTCCGTGGAGAAGACGTGGAACGCGCGTGCGGCGGGCGTGGAGAGCCCGGAGCACCGGCATGCGCGGGGGCGGCGCCCTCAGGGCATCAGGGTCGAGACGAGGGAGTCCTGGAGGCCGCCGAGCCACAGGTACGCCATCACCATCGGCTTGCGCGGGTCCTCGTCCGGGAGGCGGTAGAGGAGGTCGGTGTCCTCCTCGTCGACGACGTCCAGCCGGGAGCCGATCGCGAGCCGCAGGTCGTTGAGGCAGCCGAGCCAGTGCCGGGAGTCGTCCGCCGACAGCTGCAGTACGGCCCCGCCCTCCCCGGTCGCGGAGAGCGCGTCCAGGGAGTGGATCACGGCGAGGGCCTTCTCGCGCTTGCCGGCCCGCAGGTCGTTCTCGGTGAAGCGGCGGAACTCCGAGGAGTACGCCCGCTGCTCCTCCGCCTCCCGGGCCGTCGGGGTGCCCTCGGGGTCGCTGTAGGCGTCCGGGAAGAGCCGCTGCAGGACGGGGTCCTTGGGCGGCTCGCTCGGGCCCTCGGCGAAGAGTTCGGCCAGCGGGTCGTCGTCGGCGTCCTCGGCGGGGCCGGGGCCGATCAGCTCCAGGAGCTGGACCGCCAGCGAGCGGATGATGGAGATCTCGACCTCGTCGAGCGCGACGGCCGCGCCGCCGCCGGGGAGCGCTTCGAATTGTCCTGGCATCAGGTGCGTCGCTACTTCCGGTCCTGCTGGAGGGTGGCCCACAGACCGTAGCCGTGCATGGCCTGCACGTCGCGTTCCATCTCCTCGCGTGATCCGCTGGAGACGACCGCGCGGCCCTTGTGGTGGACGTCGAGCATCAGTTTGTTGGCCTTCTCCTTCGAGTACCCGAAGTAGGCCTGGAAGACATACGTCACATAGCTCATGAGGTTCACCGGGTCGTTGTGGACGATCGTGAGCCACGGGACGTCCGGTTCGGGTACGGCGAAGACCTCCTCCGCCGACTCGGTCTTCTCGATCTCCATGGGAACGGCTGCCGTCACACCGCCCATGCTGCCACCACAGGGGGGTGCCCGCACAAATGCGGGTCTGCGACCAGGGCATTCGAGAAACGGCCACCTAGAAATCGTCAGACTGACGAAATGGGAGTACGATCCCCTGCCATGAACACAGCGGACCTCGGTTTGCCGGTCGACGTCCCCTCGACCGCGCTCTTCACGGACCAGTACGAACTCACGATGCTGCAGGCCGCCCTGAAGGCGGGTACGGCCGAGCGGCGCTCGGTGTTCGAGGTCTTCACCCGGCGGCTGCCCGAGGGGCGCAGGTACGGCGTGGTGGCCGGCACCGGCCGGGTGCTGGACGCGGTCGAGAACTTCCGTTTCGATCCGGCCGTCCTCGGCTTCCTGCGCGAACGCTCCATCGTGGACGCGGAGACCCTCGACTGGCTCGCGGGCTACCGCTTCTCCGGGGACGTGTGGGGCTACCAGGAGGGCGAGGTGTACTTCCCGGGCTCGCCGGTCATGCGGGTCGAGGGCACCTTCGCCGAGTGCGTCCTGCTGGAGACCGTGATCCTCTCCGTCCTCAACCACGACTCGGCGATCGCGGCCGCCGCCTCCCGGATGTCCAGCGCCGCCGGGGAGCGCCCACTGATCGAGATGGGCGCCCGGCGCACGCACGAGCTGGCCGCCGTGGCCGCCTCGCGCGCCGCGTACATCGGCGGCTTCACCTCCACCTCGGACCTGGCCGCCGGCTTCCGCTACGGCATCCCGACGGTCGGCACCAGCGCCCACGCCTTCACCCTCCTGCACGACCGCGAGCGGGACGCCTTCCAGGCCCAGGTGGACTCGCTCGGCCGGAACACCACCCTGCTCGTCGACACGTACGACGTCACCGAGGCCGTCCGGACCGCCGTGGAGATCGCCGGACCCGAGCTGGGCGCCGTGCGGATCGACTCCGGTGATCTGCTCCTCGTCGCCCACCGGGTGCGCCGGCAGCTGGACGAGCTGGGCGCGCGGGACACCCGGATCATCGTGACCTCGGACCTCGACGAGTACGCCATCGCCTCGCTGGCGGCGGCGCCGGTGGACGCGTACGGCGTCGGGACGCAGCTGGTGACCGGCTCCGGTCATCCCACCTGCTCGATGGTCTACAAGCTCGTCGCGCGGGCCGAGTCCGCGGACCCCACGGCTCCGCTCGTGCCGGTGGCGAAGAAGTCCAGCGGCGGGAAGACGTCCCTGGGGGGCCGCAAGTGGGCGGCCCGGCGGCTGGACGGGCACGGCGTGGCGGAGGCCGAGGTCATCGGCACCGGGCCGGTCCCCGAGGAGCTGCGGGAACGCGAGCTCCTCGTCCGGCTGGTCAAGGACGGCCGGGTGCTCTCGCGGGAGCCCCTGGACGTCGTACGCGCACGGCATGCGGCCGCCCGGTCGAACCTGCCGCTGTCGGCGACCCAGCTGTCGCGCGGGGAAGCGGTCCTTCCGACGGAGTACGTCTGACCCGCGGGCGGGCGCACGCTGGAAGGTGGGCCGGAGTGAATCTGTCCGGCGCGCTCTCCCCCGAGCCTCCGAGCGCCCGCTTGTCCGGTGCGTGCTCCGGTCCGCGCACCGGGCGAGCGCCGGATGCCCCCTCCCGAACGGCTCCCGGAGTCTCTAGGCTCGGAGGTTCGTAGTGTGCAGCCCGGCCGACTCCACCCACCCACCCCGAAGCACCGAAGAGTCTAAGGACACCGACACCATGCGCCGCGCCTTGATCGTCGTCGATGTACAGAACGACTTCTGCGAGGGGGGCAGCCTCGCGGTGGCCGGTGGTGCCGATGTGGCCGCCGCCGTCACCGAGCTGATCGGCCAGGCGGCCGGCCCCGGCTACCAGCACGTGGTGGCCACCCGTGACCACCACATCGCCCCCGGTGGCCACTTCTCCGACAACCCCGACTACGTCCACTCCTGGCCCGCCCACTGTGTCGCCGGGACGGAGGGGGTCGGGTTCCACCCGAACTTCGCCCCCGTGATCGCCTCCGGCGCGGTCGACGCCGTCTTCGACAAGGGGGCGTACTCCGCGGCCTACAGCGGCTTCGAGGGCGCCGACGAGAACGGCGTGACCCTCGCGGACTGGCTGAGGGCCCGCGACATCACCGAGGTCGACGTCGTCGGCATCGCCACGGACCACTGCGTCCGGGCCACCGCCCTGGACGCCGCGCGGGAGGGTTTCCGCACCCAGGTGCTGCTGGACCTGACCGCCGGGGTGGCCGAGGAGACGACGGAGCGGGCCCTGGAGGAGCTGCGTGAGGCGGGCGTGGAACTCTCGGGCAAGCCGGTGGTGTGAGCCCCGGGAAGGGCCGCCCGGGTCACACCCGCACCGTCGGCCTCCTCAGTAGCGCCCGGATCGGGTGCCACAGCTCCGGGGTCGTGGAGGCAGGGCAGACCGGTGACGTGCGCCATATGAGGCCGTCGGGATGGTGCAGGACGGCCGTGATCTCGTCCAGGGTCGGGGGCGCCGCGTTGCCGCGGAGGTAGATCGCCCGCATGCCCAGGTTGCGGAGCCGGGTCAGGGCCCGGGCACGGTTCGCGGCCAGCACCAGGACCCGTACGGAGCCGTCGCCGGACGGAGCCCGGGCGACGGCCGGATCCGTCGCCCCCGGCAGGTTCAGGGCGACGACCACATTGCCGTCCGGCAGCTTGCAGAAACCTCCTGCGGCCATGCAGGTCACACCCCCGTGCGTGTCAGTGTCAATAAGAAGGCCACAGCACGCACCTAAACACGTTCGGCCGCGACCCGCCAAGGGGGTCACGGCCGAACATGCTCTGACCTGCGAAAACGCGAGCTACTTCACCGCGGGGCCGACCTTGACCGACATCGTGGAGCCGTCCGCGGCCTCCTTGACGATCTCGATCTTGGTGTTGGTGTCAGTGATCTTGACACCGGCCAGCGGGGTGAGCGCGTCGTAGTAGGTGCTGGTCCGGTCGTTGAACACGGACACACCCGCGGACGACGGGATGGTCGTCGGGACGTCGGCCTTGTGCAGCGTCAGACCGTCCGTGCGGTAGAGGCTGAACGGGGAGTCGTAGGCCTGGATCCGGCTGCGCATCACCGTGCCGTCGGCCCACTTCAGCGCCGCCGGGTGCGAGTCGACCGGCAGGACCAGACCCGTGCCGGGGTGCTTGCTGGTGTTGTTGTCCGCCTGCGAGGTGTCCCACTTCCAGATCAACAGACCGTTCTGGTACGGGAAGTGCTCCACCCAGTCCGGACGCGTGGTCGAGAAGCCGAAGTTGTACGGGCCGACCTTCAGGGTCTCGTCGTACGACACGTACTGACGGTTCTCGGCGATGTAGTACTGGGCGTAGTCCGAGGTGTAGTTCGCGCCCTTGCGGGTGAAGCCCTTCGCCGTCCAGGCGGCGTCGGCGCTCTCCGCGTCGTCGGAGAAGACGGTCGCCCCGTCGGCCGTGACGGCGATGCGGTCGGCCGCGAAGCCCTTGAGGGCCAGGCCGCCGTCGGTCTGGTAGCGGAAGCGCAGGTCGAACTTCTTGCCCGCGTAGGCGCCGAGCGGGTAGACGAGCTTCTGGTACGCGGCGACCGATCCGGTCAGGGCGGGCTTGTCGCTGCCGTCACGGGGGATCGCCGTGCCGTTCGCGGTCCCGTCCAGGGCCGTCCAGTTGGCTCCGCCGTCCGTCGACACCTCGGTGTAGAGGAAGTCGTAGGTGCGCTCGATGTCCCACCAGCCGTCGAGGGTGAGGGACGCCGAGGACTTGCCGGTGAGGTCCACCGAACGGGACAGCGTGTTCTTGAGGTCGTTGCCGCTGCCGCTCCACCACTGCGTGGCGCCCTGCGAGGGCTGCACGATCTCCGTGGTCACCGCCTTCTTCGGCAGCTCGACCACCAGGGCCTGCTTGTCCTTGCTGTTGTACTCCGCGACCCCCAGCTTGTGCCGCGACTTCGTCGCCGCCTTCGCGGTGTCGTAGTCCAGCCAGCCGAGCTGCAGCTTGTCCCAGGCGGTCATGTCGCCGGGCAGGTCGCCGATGGCTTCCTTGCCGGTGCCGAGCCAGGAACCGGACGACATCAGCGTCCAGAAGCCGGTGGAGTTGTCGCCGCCCTGGGTGTCGTAGTGGTCCGGCAGACCGAGGTCGTGGCCGTACTCGTGGGCGTAGACACCGAGGCCGCCGTTCTCCGGCTGGACGGTGTAGTCGCCGACCCAGATGCCGGTGTCACCGATCTTGGCGCCACCGAGCTTGTTGCCGGCCGGGCCGGTCGCGCCCGCGTCGGTGCCGAACGCGTACCAGCGGTGCGCCCAGATGGCGTCCTCGCCCTGCGCGCCGCCGCCGGCGGACTCGTCCTCACCGGCGTGCACGACCTGGAAGTGGTCGATGTAGCCGTCGGGCTCGTTGAAGTCGCCGTCGCCGTCGAAGTCGTAGCGGTCCCACTGGTCGAACTCGGCGACGTCGGCCTTGATCTCCGCGTCGGTGCGCCCCGCTGCCTTCTGCTGGGCGACCCAGGACGTGAGACCGTCGCTGACCACGTTCCACACGTTGTCGCAGTTGGTGTCACCGCAGTAGTTGGAGCCGTAGCGGGCCTCGTTGTAGGGGACCTTGACCCAGTCGGAGACCTCGCCCTCGACCGAGTAGCGGCCCGAGGACTGCTTCTCGTAGTACTTCTTCACCGACTCGTCGTTCTTGCCGGTGCCGAAGTAGAGGTCCTGGAAGTACTTCCGGTCGTAGTCCGCCTGCCAGGCCGTGGAGTTGTCCTTGGTCCGGTCCGGCTCGGCGATCTGGTTGTGCAGCGGGCCGGCCGTGCCGCCGTAGCGGCTGTCGATCTGGTCGCCGAACTCGACGAGGATCGTGAAGATCTTGTCGGTCTTCTCGCGGCCGAGCTCGACGTACTTGCTCTTGCCCTTCTTGCTGTCCAGCTTCACGACCTGCGAGCCGTCACGGTCCTTGACCGTGGCCTCGCCGGCTATGACCTGCTTGAGGGCCTCCTCGCGCCGGGCCTCCTGCGTTTTGCTCAGAGGTCCGTCGAGGTCGTGCTCGCCGGCGTGCTCGTGGTCCGCCGGGTCGTGCCGGTCCACAGCCGCGGCCGGTGCGCCGTCGGCGGCCTGCGCCACCGTGAAGGCCGACAGGGTCGCCGCCGCCGTGGCGACCGCGACACCGATGGCCGCAGCTCTGGACGTCCAGGGTCTACTGGTCACTTGAGGTCCTCCCCCGCGTCCGTTTCGCGCGGAGAAGGATGGTCCTGTGTGGAGGAGTCCGCGCGCGGTATACGCGTGTAGTCAAGTGACGTCATTCGACCGGAGTTTCGAGTGAAAAGACAGATCTTGACTTGGACAGGTCAATTGCATTATCGGCGTCTACGGGAAGCGCTTGTTCGTTATACGTCCGTTACGTGTAGCGCTCAGACGCCTCTCGAACAGGCGCGCATATGCGTCCAGTTGCCGGACACCATGAACCCGTGCGCCCCCTGTGCACCCGGCACCGTGTGTCAGGTCACGCTTACCTGTCGTTCCACTCGGGCACCCTGGCGAATAGAGTCGATTGGCGGAGCGCCGGAGGTCGGTGAAAGCCAAGTCGGCAGCCAGCTTCACCTTTGATTCGTATCCGCACCCTCCCCTTCATCGTGAGAGGCACGGGGAGACTCCACCCGAGGACACGATTGCCATGCCTCGTCCGACGACCGCACAGCTCGCCTACGGTTCCTGCACCGTGATCTTGTCCACCCTCGCCATGCTGCTGCTGTCCCAGACGAGTTCCGGCGCGGGCATCGCGGTGATCGCCGTGTCCGCCCTGGCGCTGGGCCTGCTCGTCTCCCTGACCGTGCCCTCGCCCCAGCAGCAGGCGCCCGGCACCGCGGTGCGCCGCGCCCGCGCGAACGCCGCCACCGCACCAGCCCCGGTGGCCGCACGCTCCGAGGTCGTACGGGAGCCGGTGCACGAGCCGACGGGCTCCTGAACCGGCACGCGGTGACAGCGCGCTGAAACGTCTCGGCGGGCCCGTGCGTCCACGGACCCGCCGTGCCGCTGAACAGGTGCTCACGAGGCGCTGACCACCACGGTCTTGGCCGCCTTGTCGTGCAGACCCTGCTTGTACGGCTTGTCGAAGAAGCTCCAGCCGCCGGCGATCGCCGTCCAGATGCAGGCGCAGCAGAAGGCGAAGGGGAGCCACAGCACGGCCGCGCGGATCAGCGCGGTCTGCGTGGAGGGCGTGGAGCCGTCGTTGAGGTCGGCCACCCGCAGCTTCAGCAGCTTCTTTCCCAGGGTCTGGCCGTTCCTGACGGTGAAGAACGTGTCGTACGCGATGTAGAGGACGGCCGCGAGCGCCTCCTGGGCCAGGGACTTGCCGAACTCGAAGCCGTCCGAGTCCACCGTGTACTGGCTGATCCGGAACGCCCACGCCAGCAGCCCCACCACGATCCCCACCAGGATCATGTCGATGATCCGCGCCAGCACCCGCTTCCCGCTGTCGGCGAGCGGCGGCATGCCCGCGAGCGGATCGTTGGGGTACTGCCCGCCTCCGTAGGGGTCCCCGCCGTAGGGACCTCCGCCGTAGGGCGGGGGCTGGCTCCCGTACGAGGGCGGCTGCTTTCCGTACGGGGGCTCCTGTCCGCTTCCGTACGGCGGCGGCTGCTGGGGCGGCGGATCGTGCGGGGAGCCGCCGCCCTGGTGCGGCGGGGGCGGTTGCTTCCTGAACCGGTCGTCGTCCGGGGACGGACCGGAGCCGAAGGGCGGCGGTTCGGTACTCATGGCCCGAGTCGACCCCGAACCCCCGGACTCCGCATCCGGCACGGGGCCGTACGGGGTACGGGGGTTCGGGTGGCCCGCGCGGTCCTCCCCGCTGCCCGGCTACCCGCCCGCCACGAAGGTGTGCGCCGCCTTGTCGTGCCAGCACTGGCGCCACGGCTTGTCCCACACACACCACAGGACCCCGATCACGCCGATCCCGAGCAACCCGGAGACGGTGTGGACGAGCCAGCGGCGCAGGGAGCGCCCGAACGACGGGGGCTCGTGGCCCTCGATGTCCCGGACGTCGAGGCCGAGCAGCTTCTTGCCGAGGGTGCGGCCCCACCGGGCGGTGGGCAGCACCTCGTAGAGGGCGCTGACCAGGAACAGGACACCGAGGACGATGCCCAGGTAGACGGAGGTCGTGCCGTCGACCAGCCAGACCGTGACCCGCTCTCCGGAGAGTCTGGCCGCGTCGATCTTCTCGTCGATGTGGTCCATCGCCCTGGTGCCGAACGGCACCGCGGCCACGGCCGTGACGCCGGCGACGACGACGCTGTCCACGAGCCGGGCGGCGAGCCGTCGGCCGAGTCCCGCGGGCCTGGCCTCCGCCTGCCGCCGCGCCGCCGCCTGGAAGGGGTCCTCCACGACCGGCTTCCACGGCGCGACCGGCTGCTCGGTCTCGCCCCCGGCCAGCCGGTGCACCTGTTGGGCCCAGGAGGGCTGCCCACCGCCGAGCCCGACGGCCATGGGGGTGTCGGCCGACTGCGGGGCGACGGCGGCCTGCTGGGGCACGCCGGGCGCGGGCGGGACGATCTGCGGGTCGGGGAGGGCCGGTGCCGGCTGCGGGGCCTGCTGCGGGAAGGCGCCGCCGAACGGCGACTGCGGCGGCTCCGCCTGCGGTGGGGCCGGAGCCACCGGGGCGGCGGCCGGGGCCGTCGCCGCCGGGGCCTGCTGGGGGGCGCCCGACTGCGGGCCCTGCTGCGGGGGCTGCGACTGCTGCTGCGGGCCGGACGCCGCGGGAGCGGCCGGCTGCGGGGCGAGGCCGAGGGCCTGCTGGGCGGCGGCCTGGGCGGGGGTCAGGGGCGTGTCCCCGTCCCGCTGCCCCGCACGCGGGACGGGGGGACCGAAGGTCATGGTGCCGTCGGAGCGCGGGGGTTCCGCGCCCTCGGCGGTCCCCGGACGCCCGGACGGGGCGGGGCGCCGGAACACCACCGTGCCCGGTGTGGCCCCCGCGTCCTCGTCGGTGCCGGCCGGCGGGATCGTCGCCGTACCGTCCGTGCTCGCCGTACGCCCGGCGTCGCCGGCCCCGGCTCCGCCGCCCGCGTCGGACGCGAGGGGAACCCGGGGGTCGCGCGGGTCCGGGCCGGAGGCCGAACCCCAGGACACCCGGCGGTCCTTGTCGCCGCCGAAGCCGGTCTGGCGGGAGCGGTCGGCGCCCCACGCGGAGGCGGGTTCGGGGCGCGAGCCGTGCAGGGCACTGTCGGAGACCGGGCGCCCCTGCTCGCCGTCGGCCGCGGGGTCCTCGTCGAAGAAGTGCGGGCCCGTCTCCTCCACGGCACCGGACGGGCCGGAGCCGGGCGGCGGGGCGATCGGCCTGCCGTCCGAGGGAGCCGGACGGCTCGTCCCCGGCACCCAGGCCGCGCCGTTCCAGTACCGGACATATCCAGGAATGGACGGGTCCGGGTAATACCCTTCGCGGGGCCTGTCGTCGCCGGGGGCCGGGGTTGGGGCGCTCATGTCCGTCGTCCCGTATCTGCTCGTGGGTCGGGTGGAGGCGTCCAGATCTACCAGACGCCGGCCCGGTCCATGACCGCTGCCTCCGGACCCGCCCCATTCACGCACGGATCTGATACGGGCCGCGGGGGCGCCGGCCGCCGGGAGCCGTTCGGCGCACTCGTCGGAAAAAGTTTCGCGAACCCGCGTAATGCCCGGGGGTGCTCAGCCCTCTCACTCGTACGGGCCCGCTCCGAGGGCCCGCCACGAGAGAGGAACGATGACCATGCGGCACACCGTCGTGGAGCGCGAGCTGGAACTCGGACTCGTCCTGTCGCCCGAGCGCACCCTGCCCGTACCGGCCAAGCTCGGCTACCGCAGCGACGACCCGTACGCCGTCCACATCACCTTCCACATCAACTCCGACCGCCCGGTGCACTGGACGTTCGCGCGGGAGCTGCTGGTGGAAGGGGTGTTCCGGCCGTGCGGGCACGGGGACGTGCGGGTGTGGCCGACGAAGGTGTCGGGCCGCAGCGTGGTCCTGATGGCGCTCAGCTCGCCGGACGGGGACGCGCTGCTCGAAGCACCGGCCGCCGCCGTGTCGGCCTGGCTGGAGCGGACCCTGCGGGTGGTGCCGCCGGGTGCGGAGTTCGACATGCTGCGCATCGACGACGGCCTGGCGGAACTCCTCGCCCGGTGAGGCGTACGGGAAGGGACGCGGGTCACGCGGGTCACGCGGGTCACGCGGGTCACGCGGGTCACGCGGGTCACGCGGGTCACGCGGGTCACGCGGGTCACGCGGGTCACGCGGGTCAGAACAGCTTGCCCGGGTTGAGGATGCCGAGGGGGTCGAAGGCGGACTTCACCGCCCGCTGCATCTCCGTCCCCACCGGGCCCAGCTCCCGCGCCAGCCATTCCTTCTTGAGGATGCCCACACCGTGTTCACCGGTGATCGTGCCGCCGAGTTCCAGGCCGAGGGCCATGATCTCGTCGAAGGACTCGCGGGCGCGCCGGGACTCGTCGGGGTCGGCCGCGTCGAAGCAGACGGTGGGGTGCGTGTTGCCGTCGCCGGCGTGCGCGCAGACCCCGATGGTGAGGTCGTACTTCTCCGCGACGCGCTCCACGCCCTCGATCAGCTCGCCGAGCTTCGAACGGGGCACGCACACGTCGTCGATCATCGTCGTGCCCTTCACCGCCTCCAGCGCGGTGAGGGACATCCGCCGTGCCTGGAGCAGCAGTTCGGACTCGGCCGCGTCGTCCGCCGGGACGACCTGGGTGGCGCCCGCGGCCTCGCACAGCGCGCCGACGGCGGCGAGGTCGGCCGCCGGGTCCGGGGTGTCGAAGGCGGCGAGGAGCAGGGCCTCCGTGCTCTCCGGCAGTCCCATGTGCCCCAGGTCGTTGACGGCCTTCACCGTCGTACGGTCCATGAGTTCGAGCAGTGAGGGGACGTGCCCGCCGGCCATGATCCGGCACACCGCGTCGCACGCGGCGGCGGCCGACGCGAACTCCGCGGCCAGCACCAGTTGCTGCGGCGGCCGCGGCTTCAGGGCGAGGATCGCCCGGACGACGACGCCGAGCGAGCCCTCGGAGCCGACGAAGAGACGGGTGAGGTCGTAGCCGGCGACGCCCTTCGCGGTGCGCCTGCCGGTGGACATCAGCCGGCCGTCGGCGAGCACGACGTCCAGGCCGAGGACGTACTCGGCGGTCACCCCGTACTTCACGCAGCACAGGCCGCCGGAGGCCGTGCCGATGTTGCCGCCGATCGTGCACATCTCCCAGCTGGACGGGTCCGGCGGGTAGGAGAGGCCGTGTTCGTTGACCGCGCGGGAGAGGGTCGCGTTGACGACGCCGGGTTCGACGACGGCGATGCGGTCGACGGGGTTGATCTCCAGGATCCGGTCCATCCTGGTGAGCGACAGGGCGATACAGCCCTCGGAGGCGTTGGCCCCGCCGGAGAGGCCGGTGCGGGCGCCCTGGGGGACGACCGGTACCCGCAGTTCGGTGGCGACGCGCATGACGTGCTGGACCTGTTCGACGGTCCGGGGCAGCACGACGACCGCCGGGACACCCGCCTCGCAGAAGCTCGCCATGTCGTTGGCGTAGGAGGCCGTGACGTCGGGATCGACGAGGACCGCCTCCGTGGGCAGCCCGCTCAGCAGGCGGTCGACGAGGTTGCCGGCCGTCTCGTCGGCCGGGGCTTCGATACGGCTCATGATCACAGGTTCGCATTCACGGCCATCGGTGTGAACCCGTCGACGCGAGCCTTCCGGGGTACGGGATGTGGTCGTCGTATTGACGCACAGTGAGCGGCATGTCTGTGGAGAACGAGGTGCGGGCGGCGCTGCGCCGGGCCGGCGGGTGGGCACGGGGGCCGGGGCGGGGGCGCGGGGTGGCGGGGGCTCTCGTCGGGTGCCTGGTGCTCGGGGGTGTGCTGATGGGGGTGGAGCCGGGCGGGGGCGACGGCGAGGGCGCGCGGGCGGCCCGGGTGGCGGGTGCGGCCGGGCCCGGGGCGCGGGCGGCGATGGTGGCCGGGATGCCCGTCGCCCTGCCCGAGGTCGCGGCGGCCGTCCGGGAACACGAGGCCCGGGCGCGCGCCCGTCCGCGTGACGACGCCTCGTGGGCGGTGCTCGGCGTGGCGTACACCGAGCGCGCCCGGCGGACCGGCCGCGTCGCCGACTACCCGAGGGCCGAACGTGCCCTGCGTACCTCGCTGCGGCTGCGGCCCGCCGGGAACACGGCCGCCCTCGAAGGGCTGGCCGCCCTCGCGAACGCCCGCCGCGACTTCCGGGCGGCGAAACGCTGGGGCGAGGAGGCCGTTCGGGTGGCGCCGGCGCGCTGGACCTCGTACGCGCTGCTCATCGACGCGTACGACGGGCTCGGCCGGTACAAGGCGGCCCGCGCGACTCTGGACCGGATGCTCGCCGCGCACTCCGGGCCGGCGGCCCGGGCACGGGCCGCGCAGGTCTCCTGGGACCGGGGGGCGCGCGAGGACGCGGCGGTGGCGCTCTCGGACGCGGCGGCCTCGGAGACGACGGCCGCGGGGCCGTCGGCCGCGGGTGCCCTGTGGTGGACGCGGGCCGGCGAGCTGGCGTGGGAGCGGGGGGAGGCGGAGGAGTCGCTGGGGTACTGCGAGAAGGCGCGGGGCGAGCCGGACGCCGACGCGTGCCGGGCGCGGGCGCTGGCCGCGCTGGGGCGCACGGCGGAAGGCGTGCGCGCCTACCGGGTGGCGCTGGCGCGGCGGCCGTCGGCGCCGGTGGCGCTGCGGCTGGGTGAGCTGTACGAGTCGATGGGGCGGACGGGCGAGGCGCGCGAGCAGTACGGCGTGGTGCGCGCGCTGGTGGCGCGGTCCGCCGCGGCCGGGGTGAACGAGTCGCTGGTCCTGGGCGCGCTGGAGGCGGACCACGGGGATCCCGGGGTGGCGGTACGGGTGCTGCGGGCCGAGTGGGAACGGCAGCCGGGGCTGCGGGTGGCCGATGCGCTCGGGTGGGCGTTGCACCGGGCCGGGGAGGACGAGGAGGCGCTCGGGTTCGCCCGGCGGGCGACGGACCGGGCGCGGGGTGGGGAGGTGCGCTGTGCGCTCCGCGCGTATCACCGCGGAGTGATCGAGCGGGCGCTGGGGCTGGCGGCCCCGGCGCGGCGGCATCTGGAGGAGGCGCGGCGGTTGAACCCGTACGTCGCGTGACACCTCGGGGGGTGCGGGTTTCGTCGGCGGGTGCGGGTGCGTGGGGCTTCGCGCGCAGTTCCCCACGCCCCTGAAAAGCAGGGGTTGGGCTTTTAGGGCGCGGGGAACTGCGCGACCAGCTCCCCACGCACCCGCAGTCGCCCACGCACCCCGAACCCCCGGGCTACTGGGCGCCCCTCACAGATTGCCCCGCTTCTCCTGCTCCCTCTCGATCGCCTCGAACAGCGCCTTGAAGTTGCCCTTCCCGAACCCCATCGACCCGTGCCGCTCGATGATCTCGAAGAAGACCGTCGGCCGGTCCTGGACCGGCTTGGTGAAGATCTGCAGCAGATACCCGTCCTCGTCCCGGTCCGCGAGGATCTTGAGTTCGCGCAGGGTGTCGACGGGGACCCGGGTGTCGCCGACCCACTCCCCCAGCGTGTCGTAGTACGAGTCGGGCGTGTTCAGGAACTCGACCCCGGCCGCCCGCATCGTCCGTACGGTCCGCACGATGTCGTTGGTGTTGAGGGCGATGTGCTGGACGCCCGCGCCGCCGTAGAACTCCAGGTACTCGTCGATCTGGGACTTCTTCTTGGCCACGGCGGGCTCGTTGATCGGGAACTTGACCTTCAGCGTGCCGTCCGCGACGACCTTCGACATCAGCGCGCTGTACTCGGTGGCGATGTCGTCGCCCACGAACTCCTTCATGTTGGTGAAGCCCATGACCCGGTTGTAGAACTCCACCCACTCGTTCATGCGTCCGAGCTCGACGTTGCCCACGCAGTGGTCGATGGCCTGGAAGGTGCGGTGGGCGGGCGGCTCGACGATGGGGGCGGCGGCGACGTAGCCGGGGAGGTACGGGCCGTCGTAGCCGGAGCGGTCCACGAGGGTGTGCCGGGTCGTGCCGTAGGTGGCGATCGCGGCCAGCACGACCGTGCCGTGCTCGTCCTTCACCTCGTACGGCTCGGCGACCGAGCGCGCGCCGTGCTCGATGGCGTAGGCGTACGCGCGGCGGGCGTCCGGCACCTCGATGGCGAGGTCGACGACGCCGTCGCCGTGCTCGGCGACGTGCTCGGCGAGGAAGTGGCCCCAGGGGGTGGTGGGCTTCACGACCGAGGTGAGGACGAAGCGGGCCGAGCCGTTCTCCAGGACGTAGCTCGCCGTCTCGCGGCTGCCGGTCTCAGGGCCGGCGTAGGCGACGAGACGCATGCCGAACGCGGTGGAGTAGTAGTGGGCGGCCTGCTTGGCGTTGCCCACGGCGAAGACGACCGCGTCCATTCCCTTGACCGGGAAGGGGTCTGCCTGCCGGGCGGTGTCGGGGACGCGCTGTGTGTGCGCGGAGGTGGCTGCCATGACCGCAGACTCCTCTCGTATCCACAAGGTGCGCAACACTTCGCGTTTTGGCTGGACAATCTGTTCAATGGAGAACCCATACCCCTACTTGTTCTGTACAGGGTGACCATCCGGGAGGGCCGATGGCGATCGATCATCTGGACGGGCGGCTCATCGTCCTGCTCGCCCGCGAGCCGCGTATCGGGGTGCTGGAGATGTCACGGCGGCTGGGGGTCGCGCGGGGCACGGTGCAGGCCCGGCTCGACCGGCTCCAGTCGAACGGGGTCATCCGCGGTTTCGGGCCCGAGGTCGACCCGGCCGCGCTCGGCTACCCGGTGACGGCCTTCGCGACGCTGCAGATCAGGCAGGGTCAGGGGGCCGACGTACGGGCCCACCTGGCGACCGTCCCCGAGGTGCTGGAGCTGCACACCACGACCGGCAGCGGGGACATGCTGTGCCGGCTCGTGGCCCGTTCGAACGCCGATCTGCAGCGGGTGATCGACCGGGTCGTCGGCTTCGACGGCATCGTCCGGGCCGCCACGGCGATCGTCATGGAGAACGCCGTCCCGCTGCGGATCATCCCGCTGGTGGAGCAGGCGGCACGGCAGGTGGCCTCGGACCGGTCGGTGGCGGAGGGGTCGGGGCGGGAGGGGTGAGTGAGGGGCCGGGGCGAGAGGGGTGGTGAGGGACCCCGCTTCAGCAGCTCGGAACCTTGCCCTTGCCCGTCTCCAGCGCCACGAGCGAGTCGACCGTGCCCTTCAGCGTGGTCACCGGGATGAGCCGCAGCCCCTTGGGCAGTTCGCTCTGCGCGTCGGCGCACTCGGCCCGGGGGACGAGGAAGACGGTCGCGCCGTCGCGGCGGGCCGCCTGGGTCTTGAGCGCGACCCCGCCGACGGGACCGACCCGCCCGTCGGCGGCGATGGTCCCCGTACCGGCGATGACCCGGCCGCCCGTGAGGTCGCCCCCGCTGCCGTCGCCGTCGAGCTTGTCGACGATGCCGAGGGAGAACAGCAGTCCCGCGCTGGGGCCGCCGACATCGGCGAGCCGGAGGGTGACCTCGACGTCGTCGGAGTCCTCGCCCAGGTAGGCGAGCGCCGCCTCGGTGGCCGTGTCCTGGGACTTCTTCATCTCGGCCGCGTTGTGCTTCTGGATCTGCTCGGTGGTGTCCCCGCTGGGGTAGACCGCGTCACGCGGCATGACGGCCTGGTCCGTGCGGAACCAGCCGTCGAGCACGTCGCCGAGTCCGACGCGAGCATCCGGGCCCGTGGCCTCGATCGTCGTCATCCGCAGCTGTCCGCTGGTCCTCCGGGCCTCCGCGCCGCTGATCGTGATCACCGGCTCCCCCTTGTTCTCGCCCAGCACGTTCGCCGTCATCCCCGGCTGCGCCACGGAGAACGGCAACGGCGCGAACGCCACCGTGGCGAGCAGCCCCACCACGGGCAGGGCGCATACGGCTACGGCCACGGGACGCGAAAGGAGGGAGAGACGTGAGAGCACGGGGTCAATCTACGTGAGGGCCGGTTCCGGCCAGGGGGCGGTGGCATCCCGGCGGCCCGGGAACGGCGCCGGGGCCGGTGGGCCTCAGTTGACGTCCACGTCCTCGAAGAGTCCGAGGAGATGCGTCAGCACCCGTACGCAGGCGTCGACGTCGGCGCCGGTCAGGTCGCCGCCCGCCTGCCGCAGCAGCTCGCGCTCCCGGGCGACCAGCGCGTCGATGGTGGCCCGGCCGGTGTCGGTCAGCCGGATCAGGGAGGAGCGCTGGTGCGCCGGGTTCGCGATGGCCTCGACGAGGTCCCGCCCGGCTGCCTCGTTGACCATACGCTGCACGAACTGCCTGCTCAGCGCCAGCGTCCGGCCCATCTGGGGCACGGTCATGGGGCGCCCGCCCATGCGCAGCAGCTCCAGCACGGCCCGTACGCCGACGGGGAACCCCTCCTTGCGTTCCTTCAGCTCCAGCGCGCGGGTCGTCCGCCGGTAGAGGGGACCGAGGACGGCGAACACCTCGGACAGCCGCCCGGCGAGCAGGTCGGGGGGCAGCGGCTCATCGTTCTCTGTCACGGGGCCATTCTCCTTTCTCCTTTCTCCGAACTTCTCTTCGTTCGTCTCTTCGTTCGTCTCTTCGTTCTTCGTCTCCGGACGGTCACGTTGGCGCTCACCACAGGAACAGGATGACAACCTGGTTGTCACTTACCCCGCAACATGACACCCTGGTTGTCATGACCGATGCCTCGCAGGTCCCCCTGCGCACGTTCCCCTCCGACGACGGCCCGCTCGCCTACCAGGACGTGGGCACGGGCGTCCCGCTCGTGCTGCTGCACGGCGGCTTCACGGATCACCGCATGTGGAGCGATCTGGTGCCCGCCCTGGCGGCCGGCCACCGCGTCATCGTGCCGGACGCCCGGGGGCACGGCGCCTCCGCCAACGCGAGCGGACCGTTCCGGTTCACCGACGACCTCGCCGCCCTGCTGCGCCACCTGGAGACGGGCCCGGCGGTCCTGATCGGCCTGTCGATGGGCGGGGGCATCGCCGTCGACACGGCCCTGGAACACCCCGACCTCGTACGCGCCCTCGTCGTCAGCGGCGTCGGGACCAGCGAGCCCGAGTTCACCGACCCGTGGACCAAGGACAGCACCGCCCGGTACTACGGCGCGCTGATGTCGGGGGACATCGAAGGGTGGCTCGACATCACCGGCGAGGTCGTCGCGGGCCCGTATCGCAAGGTCGAGGACGTGGACCCGGAGATCGTGCGGCGCGTACGGGAGATGAGCCGCGCCACCGCGGCCAAGCACACCCTCGGCGAGACGGACTGGCACGTCCCGGTGACCGACACCTGGGCCCGCGCCGCCTCCATCACCGTGCCCACCCTCGCCGTCAACGGCGCCCTGGACGCCCCTGACCTCGTCGCCATGGCCGAGCGCCTGACCAGGACGGTCGCGGGCGAGGGCCGGGCCGTCTCGATCGAGGACACCGCCCACTACGTCAACATGGAGAAGCCGGACGCCTTCACCGCCCACCTGCTGGACTGGCTCGGCACACTGGACGCCCGGACCGACCGGACCCGCTGAACCGGTTGGAGGTCGAGGCGGCGGTGCGCGCGTCGGCGCATGATGTCACCGGAGCGGGTCACCGCAGCGCGTCGGCCACCTCTCGGGCCGCGTCCATGACACGCGGCCCGACCCGCTCCGGCACCGCGTCCGCCAGCATGACGACCCCCACGCTGCCCTCGACCCCGCTCACCCCGAGCAGAGGCGCGGCGGCCCCGCTGGCGCCGGCCTCCAGCTCACCGTGCGTGAGCGTGTACCCGGGCCAGTCCCCCGGCTGCTGCCGGCCGGACAGGATCGCCCGCCCCGCGGCCCCCCGGTCCAGCGAGTGCCGGAAGCCGGCCCGGTACGCCACGTGGTAGTCCGTCCATGACGGCTCGACGACCGCGACGGCCAGCGCCTCGGTCCCGTCGACGAGCGTGAGATGTGCGGTCGCGCCTATGTCCTCGGCCAGCGACCGCAGCGCGGGCAGCGCGGCCTCCCGCACCAGCGGATGCACCTGCCGCCCGAGCCGCAGCACGCCCAGCCCGACCCGGGCACGTCCGCCGAGGTCACGGCGGACGAGGGAGTGCTGCTCCAGGGTGGCGAGCAGGCGGTAGACGACGGTGCGGTTGACCCCGAGCTTGTTGGACAGCTCGGTGACGGTCAGTCCGTGATCGGTGTCGGACAGCAGCTTGAGGACACGCAGTCCCCGGTCGAGTGTCTGAGAGGTCTCCGCGGTCACGACACCCACTCCTTCTTGGGTGAGGCGGCAACCCCTGTCACGGCTGATGCGTCACCGGTCCCGTCGGCGTCCGCGCCACAGAGGCCGCCGATCGGCTGTACCCGGATCATCCGGGCGGAGTCGCTTCACGGCTGCGCTCCGCGGCGGCGCTGCCACGGGGCGTGTGCGTAGCGGGACAGTAGACGAGCCGGTTCGCTGAGCGGAAGACTCCGTCCAGAATCCGGTCAGTGACCGGTACGGACTACTTGGATTTGTCGCGAAATGTGCGGGCGCGCCACACAGGCCACAGCACCCACGCCGCGGAGGTCACCGCATCCGGGTGGCCCACTCCTGGACCTTGGCGATGCGCTGCCGCAACTGTCCGGCAGTGGCCTCGGCGCTCGGCGGTCCGCCGCACACCCGCCGTACCTCGGTGTGGATGACACCGTGCGGCTTGCCGCACTGGTGGGAGTACGCGCCGACCATGCCGTTGAGCTGTTTGCGCAGCTCCAGCAGCTCCTTGTGGGTGACGACGGGCCGCCGGTCGGCGGGCAGCTCCACCAGGTCGGCCTCGGAGTCCGGCTTCTTGCGGCTGTGCGCGATCTGCCGCGCCTGGCGCTTCTGGAGCAGCAACTGCACCTGGTCCGGCTCCAGCAGACCCGGGATGCCGAGGTAGTCCTGCTCCTCCTCGCTGCCGGGGTGGGCCTGCATACCGAACTCGGCGCCGTTGTACATGACCCGGTCGAACACGGCGTCCGACTCCAGCGCCTCGAAGGGCAGCATGTCCTGGTCGCCGGTGTCCTCGTCCTGCTCCCGCTCCGCCTCCGCGAGGAGCTTGTCCTCCTCGGCGTACGGGTCCTCCTCGCCCTCCTTCTTCGGCTTGTCGAGGGCGTGGTCCCGCTCCACCTCCATCTCGTTGGCGAAGGTCAGCAGGTCGGGGATGGTCGGCAGGAACACGGACGCGGTCTCGCCACGCCGCCGGGACCGTACGAAACGGCCGACGGCCTGGGCGAAGAACAGCGGGGTGGAGATGGTGGTGGCGTAGACGCCCACGGCCAGCCGGGGCACGTCGACGCCCTCGGACACCATGCGTACGGCGACCATCCAGCGGTCGGTGCCGTGGCTGAACTCGTCGATGCGGTTCGAGGCGCCCGAGTCGTCGGAGAGGACGACCGTCGCGCTCGTCCCCGTGATCTCGCGGATCAGCTTGGCGTAGGCGCGGGCGGAGTCCTGGTCGGTGGCGATGACGAGGGCGCCGGCGTCCGGGATGGCCTTCCTGACCTCGGTGAGCCGCTGGTCGGCGGCGCGCAGCACGCTCGGCATCCACTCGCCGCGCGGATCGAGGGCCGTACGCCAGGCCTGGCTGACCGCGTCCTTGGTCATGGGTTCGCCGAGGCGGGCCTCGATCTCGTCGCCCGCCTTGGTCCGCCAGCGCATGTTGCCGCTGTAGGAGAGGAAGATGACGGGCCGCACGACGTTGTCGGCGAGCGCGTTGCCGTAGCCGTAGGTGTAGTCGGCGGAGGACCGCCGGATGCCGTCCGCCCCCTCCTCGTACGTCACGAAGGGGATGGGGTTGGTGTCCGAGCGGAAGGGGGTGCCGGTGAGCGCGAGCCGCCGGGTGGCGGGCTCGAACGCCTCCAGGCACGCCTCGCCCCAGGACTTGCTGTCACCGGCGTGGTGGATCTCGTCGAGGATGACGAGGGTCTTGCGCTGCTCGCTGCGGTTGCGGTGCAGCATGGGCCGCACGCCCACACCCGCGTACGTGACCGCGACGCCGTCGTACTCCTTGCTGAGCGGCCCCGCGCTGTACTCCGGGTCCAGCTTGATCCCTATCCGTGCCGCGGCCTCGGCCCACTGCTTCTTCAGGTGCTCGGTGGGCGCCACGACCGTCACCTGTTGCACGACGTGGTGGTGCAGCAGCCAGGACGCGAGCGTCAGCGCGAAGGTCGTCTTCCCGGCGCCCGGGGTCGCGACCGCGAGGAAGTCCCGCGGCTGCTCCTGGATATACCTCTCCATCGCCCCCTGCTGCCAGGCACGCAGCTTGCTGGCGGTACCCCAGGGGGCACGGCCGGGGAAGGCGGGCGAGAGATGGTGGCTGGAGGCGGCGGTGGTAGTCACGGTCTCCGGTCTGTGGGTCGAGCGGCTCGGCGGGCAGCCCCGGGCGACTCGCGCAGCGACCCGCTCACCACGGCTACGTATGACAACCGGGCCACCCTACCGGCGCCCGCACCGTGTCAACGCGCGTACGACACCCCCTCCCCCGGCGATGGGACCCACCTCACAACCCCCGCAACCGCTCAGCGATCACCTCGACCTCGCCCTCCTCACCGGACGCGATATCGATGACCAGGTCGTACGCCCGCTTCTGGTCCACAGCAGCCAGGTCCACCCCGTTGACCGCGAGAAACGTCACGGCCGCGAGCCAGGCCGTCCGCTTGTTCCCGTCCACGAGGGGGTGGTTGGTGGCGAGGGCGTGGAGCAGGGCGGCGGCCTGGTCGTACAGGTCGGTGTAGGCGGCGGTCCCGAACATACGGGCGCGTGGCCGGTGCACAGCCGACTCCAGCAGCCCCGCCTCCCGGGACTCGGGCGCCTTCCCGCCGAAGGCGATCTCCGCGACAGTGATCACCTCGGCCACGGTCAGATGACGGCTCACTCCCCCAGCCTCCGCAACAACTCGGCGTGCTCCTCGGCGAGCCGCTCGGCCTGCGCCCGCACACATCCGCTGTCCGCCCGGAGATACGCCTCGACGGCGGCCTCCGCCACCTCCTCGGGACGTCGCCCCTGGGCATCGGCGAGGTCGGCGAGAGCTCGGTGCCGGTCGGGGTCGAGGTGGAGAGTGATCTCGGTCATGAGGCGACACCAGGATCAGCGATCACCCGATTTCCACCGCTTTACGGGATCCACGGCAGCAGGGCCCCACCCGCCACGTCAGCCCTCACCGCGCCCGCAACCGCGTGGTCACCCACGCCCCCACCAGCGCCACCCCCGCCATCGGCAGGAACACCGCGACGAAGGCCGCCGGGTGGGACGCGGCGCCAGCGGTCGTGGTGGCCGTGTGGCCGGCCGCGCCGCCGCCCAGCGCGGCGAAGGCGGCGCCGCCCGCCGCGAGCAGCAGCGCGTTGGTGAGGCCGTCGGAGATCTGGAGCGCTGCGGAGTTGGTCCCCGCCTCCTCGGGCGCGGACAGCTGGAGCAGCAGCACGCTGGTGGAGGAGATGACGAGCCCCATCCCGAAGCACCCGAAGGCCCACGCGACGGCCACGGTCCACACCGGGACGGAGTCGGCCAGCACCCCCGGCAGCGTGGTGATCGCCGCCGCGACCAGCAGCATCCCCACCGTCATCAGCCGCTCCCGGTACGGCTCCACTCGCGCCCGCGCCTGCACCCAGGACCCCAGCGCCCAGGTCGCCCCGCCCGCCGCGAGCGAGAACCCGGCGAGCGTCGGCGACAGCCCCCGCTGGGTCACCAGCATCAGCGGCACGAACGACTCGGCCGCCACGAACGACCCCGCCGCGACCCCGCGCAGCAGCACCACCGACGGCAGCCCCCGCACCGCCCGGTACGTCCCCCGCGGCAGCAGGCCCAGCACCGCCGGCACCAGCAGTCCGGCCCCCGCGACCGCCGGCAGGACCGACCACCACCGCAGGTCCTGGGCGGCGTACTGCAGCAGCCCGGCGCCGAGCGAGATGGCGAGGGCGAGCCGGATGCGGCGGCCGCCGAAGGCGGAGCCGGGGGGCCGCGCCGCTCCCTCCCTGCGCACCGGCCCGGAGGCCCTGCGCCGTATCTGCGGCAACGCGAGCCCCAGCGGCAGGACGACGAGCACCGGAATGCCCAGGAACACCCAGCGCCAGCCCAGCTGTTCCGTCACCGCGCCCGAGGCGAGCGGGCCGACCACGGACGGGACGACCCAGCTCGCCGCGAAGGCCGCCATGATCGACGGCCGCAGCCGCTCCGGGTAGGCGCGTCCGACCACCACGTACAGCGCGACGATCACCAGTCCGCCGCCGAGCCCCTGCACGGCCCGCCCGAGGACGAACAGCCACATCACCCCGGCGGTCCCCGACAGCACCAGTCCCGCGGCGAAGGTACCGATCCCCGCCGTCAGCGCCCCCAACGGCCCCCGGTGGTCCGCCCATTGGCCCGCCAGCACCATCCCGAACAGGCTCGTGGTGAAGTACGCCGAGAACGCGAAGCCGTAGGCCGGGATCCCGTCCAGCTCCCGCGCCGCGACCGGCATGGCCGTCCCCACCGCCATGGCCTCGAAGGCGATCAGCAGCACGACCGACACGATCCCGACACTGAGCCCCCGGTGGGAACGGCTCAGCACACTGTCCGCGCCGTCGGGACCGGCGGGCGGGGCGGGGGTCAGCGTGACGCCCGTGTCACGCGCTTCGGAGTCGGCCATGCCCGCCAGCGTAAGGGGCACCACAGACATACGCCCCTGTCCGGAGTCCCGCACCGCCTGGGACCTTGGTCGTACGCCCCACCGTTCATGAACGGCGTGTGGCAGTCCCGTTGCGGCGGCCCCGGTTCTCTTGAGTCCCCGCCCGAGCCCCGCCTACGGTCTACTCATCGAGTTCGGAGCGGCAGGCACCACGCTTGTGACGCTCACGACCCGACCGTGTGCCCGAGTGGTTCAGGGAGTCGCCTGCAAAGCGACTTACGCGGGTTCGATTCCCGCCGCGGTCTCCAGCACGACGTGACGGCCGACCGCTTTCCCGTGGTCGGCCGTTCTCTTGTGGCCAGTTGGCCGTTCAGGTACGGCCGGGGGTCAGATTCCCGCGCAGGCCCTGTTGCGCAGGGTCTCCACCCAGCAGCCCGTGGCCGTTCCCTCGTGCCTCTCGCGGTGCAGGAGCCAGAGGGTGAAGGCCAGGGTGGAGATGTCGGCGTCGAGGGGGCAGAGGGTCGACTCGGTCTCGCTCCAGTTGAGGATCGCCCCGGTGGTGCCGTCGACGACGAGGCTGCTGCCCTCGACGAAGTGGCCCAGGCGGATCAAGTGGGCGGCTCTGTCCGGGAGTCGGCCGGAGCCGGCGGACCGGCCGGTGTCCGCCACGTACTCGGCGAGGGTCGGCAGCGGGATGTCCGTGTCGAGCTGGAAGAAGCCGTGGTCCTCGGGCAGGCCCATGTCCCGCAGGAAGCGGCGGGTCGGCTCGTGGGTGAGCGTGGCCGGGAAGTCGAAGTCCTCGAAGCGCCACACCCTGCTCTGGCCGAACTCCTCGTCCAGCAGCCGGGCGGGCAGGTCCAGCGCCAGTCCCGAGCGCGTGGCCGGCCGTCCGGCCGGCGCCGCCAGGTCGTGCAGATCGTTCAGGTCGTGCAGATCGTTCAAGTCGTGCAGATCGTTCAGGTCGTTCAGGTCCGTCAGGCCCATTGTCCCCATCGTCATTGTGCTCATGGCTCCCCCCGGCACATGGTTCGCGGTGTGCGTCCCCCGTGAGGATCACGCGCCGCCGAGCGGTCGTCGTCCCCACTGTCGAGAACCATACGCCGCCCCACCGACAACGCCCGCCGTACACGCGAACACGCGTCCCAGGAACGTGCCGTGGCCCGCCCACGCGCCCCTAAGGCGCCGTCACCACCGCGGCCTGCGGCCGGATCGGCAGCCGGTTCACGGGGCGTCCGGTGGCCGCCCGGACGGCCGCCGCGATGGCCGCCGGGGAGGTGACCACCGGCACCGCGCTGGCCGCCTTCGCGCCGAAGGGAGCCACGACGTCCCGTTCCTCCACCAGCTTGACGATCTGGATGTCGGGGGCGTCCAGGGCCGTGGGCAGGGCGTACCCGGTGAGGTCGGGGTGGCGGATGAGGCCCCGGGGGGTGCGGAGGTTCTCCGTGAGGGCCACGCCCACCCCCTGGGTGACGCCGGCCTCGATGCGCGCGGCGAGCTGTGCCGGGTGGAGGATCCGGCCGACGTCCTGGGCGACGGCCAGCTCCACGACGCGTACGGAGCCGAGTTCGATGTCGACGTCCACGACCGCGCGGATCGCGCAGAACGCCAGGCCCACGAACGCGTCGCCCTGGCCGGCCTCGTCCAACGGCTCGGTGGGGTGCGGGCGGCACTGGGCGGTGGCCCACAGCTCCTTGCCGTCCATCGCCTCCGCGACCGTGGTGGACAACACACCGTCGTACGACGTGATCTTGCCGTCGGTGATCTGCAGCAGCTCCGTGGACATGCCGAACTTGTGGGCCAGCGGCTGCAGGAGCTGGGTGCGGACCATCTTGGCCGCGCGTTCCACCGCGCCGCCGGAGACCCAGGTGTGGCGGCCCCGGCAGCTCGGGCCGGCCGGGGGCTGGTCGGTGTCGACCTGGGCGATGTGGACCTCGTCGATGCCCAGGGTCTCCTGGACGATCTGCCGGGCGAGGGTGGAGAAGCCCTGGCCGGTGTCGACGGCCGCGCACAGCACGGTCGCGATGCCGTCGTGGACCTTCACGGTGGCCGTGGAGACCTCGTCCGCGCCCTCGGCGCCGAGCATGTGGACCATGCCGAGGCCGTAGCCGACGCCGCGCCGGACGGCGCCGGGCTCGCCCGCGCCCTCGGGGCCGCCCGGGAGCAGCCACTCCTCCTCGGGGGTGTCCTTGGGCAGCGCCGGGAGCGGGAACTCCTGGACGGCCTGGAGGAGTTCGGCGACCGGCGCCGGGCAGGTCACGGACTGGCCCGTCGGCAGCACGTCGCCCGTGGACATCACGTTGCGCATGCGCAGTTCCGCCGGATCGATGCCCAGCTTCTTCGCCAGCTTGTCCATCTGTGCCTCGTACGCGGCGCAGACCTGCAGCGCGCCCTCGCCGCGCACATGGCCGGAGGGCGGGTTGTTGGTGCGGACCGCCCAGCCCTCGATGAAGGCGTTGGGGACGACGTACGGGCCGCAGGCGAACGAGACGGCGGCGGCCAGCGCCTCCGAGGAGGTGTCGGCGTACGCGCCCGCGTCGAGCAGGATCTGCGCCTCGACCTTGACGATCCTGCCCTCTGCGTCCGCGTGGTGGCGGTAGCGCAGCAGGGTGGGGTGCCGGTGGGCGTGGCCGAGGAAGGACTCCTCGCGGGTGGCCGTCAGCTTGACCGGGCAGCCCGTCTTCAGCGCGAGCAGGCCGAGCGGGAGCTGGAAGCCCTGGTCCTCGCGGTCGGCGGTGGCACCGGGGACGCCGGTGACGACGATCTTGACGCGGTCGGGGGCCAGGCCGTAGCAGGCGGCGGCCGCGTCGCGGTCGGTGTGCGGGTCGGTGGAGGCCACGTACAGCTCGACCCCGCCGTCGGGGCGGGGCACGGCGAGGCCGGCCTCGGCGCCGATGGGGGCCGGGTCCGCGCGGCCGATGCGGTACTGGCCCTCGACGACGATCTCGCCGGACGCGTTCGGGTCGCCGTGGCGCAGCGGGATGTGGCGGATGAGGTTGCCGTCGGGGTGCAGGGGCTCGGCCTCGAAGGCCTGCTCCGGGTCGATCACCGGGTCGAGCACCTCGTACTCGACGATGACGGCCGCGGCGGCCATCCGCGCGGTGTCGGGGTGGTCGGCGGCGACGGCGGCGATGGGCTCGCCGTGGTGGCGGACGACCTCGGAGGCGAACAGGGGCCGGTCGGCCTTGCCCCGCCCGTGCAGGGCCACGCCCGGCACGTCCTCGTGGGTGACGACCGCCCGTACGCCGGGCATCTCGCGCGCGTGGGACGTGTCGATGGACACGATGCGGGCGTGCGGGTGCGGCGAGCGGAGCACGGCGGCCCACAGCAGGCCCTCGGCCCACAGGTCGGCCGCGTACGGGAAGGTGCCCTCGGACTTGGCGCGCGAGTCGGCGGAGGGCAGGGACACGCCCAGGCCGTGCGGGACCTGTTCGGGGGCGGCCCCGGCCTCGCCGGGGCCCGCGGGCGTCGCGATGACGGTTTCGTTGCTCACGCCTGGCCTCCGTCCTGGCCGAAGGACCGGCCCTGACCGCCGTACGAGTCGTCCTGTCCGCCGTACGACCCGTCCTGACCGGCGAAGGACCGGCCCTGACCGCCGTAGCTGTCACCCTGATCGGCGAAGTTCTGGCCCTGCCCGCCGTACGTGTCGTTCTGACCGGCGAAGTTCTGCCCCTGACCGCCGTACGTGTCGCCCTGGCCGGCGAACGACTGGCCCTGGCCGCCGTAGGAGTCGTCCGGGGCGGTGAACGACAGCCCCTGGCCGCCGTAGGACCGGTCGGGGTCGTGCGGGGCCGGCGGGGGTGCGTTCCCGGGGTCGAACGCGGCCGTGTTGACACCACCGGCGCCGGGGCCCGCCTGGTGCGGGATCCGTGCCTCGTCGGTGTCCGCGGCGGCCTCGTTCTCGGTGGCCGAGTGCGCCTCGCGTTCGGCGACGACGTCGCGGACGGCCGCCAGGACGCCCCGGTAGCCGGAGCAGCGGCAGAGGTTGCCGCAGAGCGCCTGGCGGGTCTCCAGGTCGGTGGGGGCGGGGTTGCCCTCCAGCAGGTCGTGCACGGTCATGGCCATGCCGGGCACGCAGAACCCGCACTGGACGGCGCCGCACCGGGCGAGGGCCCGCTGCACGTCGGAGGGCTGCCCGTCGGCGGCGAGACCCTCGACGGTGCGCACCTCGCTGCCCGCGGCGGTGACGCCGGGGACCAGGCAGGACGCCACGAGCCGGCCGTCGACCTGCACGTTGCAGGCGCCGCACTCGCCCTGCGAGCAGCCGTCCTTGGCGCCCGCGAGGCCGAGCCGCTCGCGCAGCACGTAGAGCAGCGACTCGCCGATCCAGGCGTCGCTGACGGGCCGCTCGGTGCCGTTGACGCGCAGGACGTAGGAGGCGAGGGGGTGGTCGTCGTGCGGGGGCGGGGTCGGCGCCGGTGCGGGCTCGTCGGCGGACGGCTCCGCGTCGCCCCCGGTGTCGCCCTCGGTGTCCGCCCCGGGGGACGTCTCCGGTGCCTCGGGCCGCTCGGGTTCGCCCTCGGTCCCGTCGTGCGCCCCGGTGTCGGCGTGCGCCTCGGCATCGACCGGCTCAGCCGGGTCCTGGGCGGCCTCCGGGGGCTGTCCGGCGGTCTCGGAAACCGTGTCGGCGTACGCCTCCCCAGGGGCCGCCGAGGGCTCGCCGGCGGCCTCCCGGGCCGCACCCGCCGCGCTCTCCCCCGGCGTTCTCTCCTCGGCCGTGCGTTCCCCGGGCGTGTGTTCCTCGGCCGTGTGCTCCTCGGGGCGGGCCGGGGGCGGCGCGGTCCACGCCGTGCCGATCTCCTCGGTGGCCCAGGGCGCGGCGGCGCCGCCGGGCAGCGTGGCGGGCGGGGTGCCGCCCCACTGCTCGACGAGGGCCGAGGTACTGAACTCGCCGGATTCGTCCGGAAGGTCACCTCCCGCGACCGGAATCGACCACTCGCCTGTCACATCGTGACCGGGAGCGGCCCCTTCCTGCGCGGCGGGCTCCTCGAACGTCCACTGCCCGGTCGAGGCCGGGTTGTACGTGAACCCGTCCTGGGCCGGCGGCTGCGGCTGTCCGGCGTTCGGGTCGTGCCACTCGGCGCCGCCGGCCGGCATCGCCCAGGTGCCCGGGACGGACGGATCGGTCCCGGCGGTGTGGGCCGTGTCCAGGGAGTTCGACGCTATCTGCGGCGGGACATAGCCGTGACCGGGAGCTGCCAGCGGACTGTCGGCGGCGAGCAGCGCGTCGATGCCCCCCTCGGGAAGCTGCACGAACGTCGTGGCGCCGTCGTCGTAGTCGCCCTGCGGCAGCCGCTCCCAGCCGCCCTGGCTCCCCTGCTGCGGGGTGCCTTCTCCGTGCTGGTCGTCGGTCACGACAGTGCCCTCCCCAGTGCTCGTCGGGCCAGCGCGGCGACGGTGCGCCGCAGGTGCAGTACGGCGGGCGGGAGCGGGGCCACGGTCCCGTCGACCTCGGGTGCCGGGTCGGGGATGCAGGCGGCGGCGACGTACTCGCCGAAGGCCTGCAGCGCCTCGGGGACGAGGGTGCGCTCGCCGTCCCAGTCGATCAACTGGCCGACCCACGCCTCGGCGTCCAGCGGCCGCAGCGGCATCGGCGCTATGGCACCGACGGCACACCGCACCCCGCGCCGGGCGGGGTCCAGGACGAGGGCGACGGAGGCGACCGCGCGACCGGGGCCGGTGCGGCCGGTGGCCTTCAGGAAGACCTGCGGCGCGTGCAGCAGCGGCACGCGCACGAAGCCGATGAGTTCGCCGGGCCGCAACATCTCCATGCCGGCCAGCAGGTGCGAAACGGGCATCTCGCGCCGGACCCCGCCCGGGCCCGCGATGATCAGCGTGGCCTCCAGGGCGGCCAGCACGGGCAGCGCGTCCCCGGTGGGAGCGGCTGTCGCGATGTTGCCGCCGAGGGTGCCGGCGTTGCGGATCTGCGGTGGCCCGGCGGCGCGCGCGGCGGCGGCGAGCGCCGGAATGAGCGCCGCGAAGTCCGGGCGCCCCATGCGGGCGTGCGTCAGTCCCGCCCCCAGGAGGGCGTGTCCGTCCTGGTACTGCCAGCCGCGGATCTCGCTGATCCTGCCGAGCCCGACCAGCGCGGCGGGCCTGAGCTGCCCGGAGTTGACCGCGGCCATGAGGTCCGTGCCGCCCGCCACCGGAACCGCCCAGGGCATGGCGGCGAGAGCCGCCACGGCCTCGTCCAGCGAGCCGGGCAGGGTCACGGCCTGCGCCGCCTGCGGTGCGTGCGTGGTCAAACCGGATGCCCCTTCCCGCTGCCCCACCTGGTCCGCCTGTGTTGCCGTACGGTACGTGCTGACAGGGCGGACGTGGCAACTCTGGCACATTCTCGCGAGGCCCGAACGCCGGGGTCCGCCACGCGGCATTCGCCCACCTCACCCGCGAGGTGGTCCGTTTTGGAACAGCATCACCCATAGGTGCGCATTGCCATGTGTGGTGCCTCTCGCTCCTCTTGCGCCTCTTGTTCCCCGGCGGCCACCGTCGCAGGGCACGCGCTTTCGGCCCCCCGGGTTCGCGGTCGTCTCACACGTTCGGGGGCGCCCCCTCGATCGGACGTCCGAGCACGCCGGGCCGACGCTGCCACGGGTGCGGGCCCGAAGGCGGCCGATAACCGACCCCCAGGGCGTCGAGCCGCCGGTAGTGCGCCGTCATCCGGCGCTCGAAACCGGCGAAGTCGCGTTCGGCGGGGGCCGGCAGCCGACTCCAGGCCACCTCGGCGAAGGCCGCCAGGCGCGGGAACGTCTGGTAGTCGACGCGGGCGGAGTCCTCCATCGCCTCGGTCCACACGTTGGCCTGGGTGCCGAGCACGTGCCGGATCTCGTCGGGCGTCAACTCCGGTGGCACCGGCTCGAACCGGAAGACGTCCTCCAGGGTGCGCACGAAGCCGATGGGCACCGGCTCGTCGGGGCCGCCGTCCTGACGGTGGTCCAGATACACCTGCTGCTCGGGGCACATCACCACGTCGTGACCGGCGCGGGCCGCCGTGATGCCGCCCGCGTAGCCCCGCCAGGACGACACGGCCGCCCCCGGCGCGAGGCCGCCCTGGAGGATCTCGTCCCATCCGATCAGGCGACGCCCGCGCGCGGTCAGCCAGTTGTCGAAGTGCCGGACGAACCACGACTGCAGGGCGTCCTCGTCCGCGAGCCCCAGCTCCCGGATGCGGGCCTGGGCGGTGGCCGACTCCCGCCACTGGTCCTTGGGGCACTCGTCGCCGCCGATGTGCACGAACGGCGAGGGGAACAGCTCCAGGACCTCCTCGAACACCCCCTCGTAGAAGCGCAGGGTGTCGTCGTTGGGGGCGAGTACGTTCGTGCTGATGCCCCAGGTGTCCCAGACGGTGAGGGCGGCCGTGTCGACGACGTCGGTGTTGCCGAGTTCCGGGTACGCGGCGATCGCGGCCTGGCTGTGTCCGGGGACGTCGATCTCGGGCACGACGGTGATGTGCCGCGCGGCCGCGTAGGCGACGATCTCGCGGACGTCGTCCTTCGTGTAGTGGCCGCCGTGGGGTTTCTCCTCCCACAGGGGTGATGCGCGGTGGCCGAATCTGGTGCGCGCCCGCCAGGAGCCGACCTCCGTCAGCCTCGGGTACCGCTCGATCTCGATCCGCCAGCCCTGGTCGTCCGTCAGGTGGAGGTGGAGGACGTTGAGTTTGTGCGCGGCCATCAGGTCCAGGTAGCGCAGGACCTGGTCCTTGGGGAGGAAGTGACGGGCGACGTCGAGCATGAGGCCGCGCCAGGCGAAGCGGGGGGCGTCCGCCACGGTCAGGGGCGGGAGGCCGTAGCGGGCCCCGGGGCGCACGGGGGCGCGCCGGAACGCCTCGGGACCGAGGAGCTGGCGCAGGGTCTGGGCGCCCCAGAAGACCCCCGCCGGGCCGCCGCCGCGGATCTCGACGCCCCGGCCGGCGACCACGGCGAGCCGGTACGCCTCCGGCTCCAGGCCGTCGTCGAGGCGCAGGCACACGGCACCACGGGCGTCCTCGGGGCCGGGCGGCAGCGACAGCCCGAGGGCGGCGCCGAGCGTCGAACGCAGCCAGCGGGCCGTGTCCTCGGTGCCCGGCGCCGCCCACAGGGTGGTGCTCTCGTCGAACGGTACGCCGGGGCCCGGGGGGCCCTCGGCGGTGAGGGGCGCCGGGATCAGGTCCGTCGCCAACGGGTCCGTCGTCAACAGGTCCGTCGTCATCATCGCGTCCGTGGTCATCGAGTCCGTCCCCATCAAGTCCGCCCGCATCGGGCCCGTCCGCAGCACGCCCGTCCGCTTCGGATCCGTCCGCATCCGATCCGCACACATCGAGCCCACCCGCATCGCACCCGCCGCATCGGGCGCGGCCGCATCGGGTCGGTGGTCCTCGGGTCAGTGGTCCTCGGGTCAGTGGTCACCGAGTCCGTCCCCATCAAGTCCGCCCGCATCGGGCCCGTCCGCATCGGATCCGCACGCGGCAAGTCCGTCCGCATCGGCCGCTCCGCATTCGATCCGCCCGCATCGGGCCGGTCCGCATCGCACCCGCCCGCATCCGATCCGCACGCATCGCATCCGCCCGCATCGCATCCACCCGCGTCCCGTCAGTCCTTGACCGCGCCGCCCAGGCCGGAGACCAGGCGCCGCTGGACGAGGACGAAGAAGACCAGCACCGGAACCGTCATCACCGTGGAGGCCGCCATGACGCCGCCCCAGTCCGGCTCCTCGGGCTTGTAGAACACCAGCAGGGCCATCGGCAGCGTCGACTGGGACGTGTCGCTGATGATGAACGACTTGGCGAACAGGAAGTCGTTCCAGGCCGAGATGAAGGAGAAGACGCTGGTGGCCACCAGCCCCGGGAAGACGAGCGGGAAGAGGATCTGCCAGAGGAACCGGGACCGGCTCGCCCCGTCGAGCTGGGCGGCCTCCTCCAGTGCCTCCGGTACGGCCTTCACGAATCCGCGCAGCATCCAGATCGCGAACGGCAGCGAGAACGCGATGTGGGGCAGGATCAGCGCGCCCAGGGTGTTGAGTTGACCGAGGTCCCGCATCTGGAAGAAGAGAGGAATGGTGAGCGCCTCGACGGGCACCATCTGGGCCACCAGGAACATGATCAGCAGGGTGGTCCGGAATCGGAAACGGAATCGGGTGACCGCCGTCGCCGCGAGAAACGCGATCAGCGCGGAGATCACCACCACCGTGCAGGCGACGACAAGGCTGTTGAGGAAGTACCGGCCGAATTCCTGCTGCCCGAAGACGCGGCGGAAGGAATCCAGCGTCGGCGCGAGGGTCCAGGGCCGCGGTTCCGCCGACTCGATCTCCCCCGCCGGTCTGACCGCGCTCAACACCATCCAGTACAGCGGAAACGCCACCACGGCCGCGATGACCAGGGCCGATATCTCGGCGGCGAGCCGCCCCGGCCGCCGCGGGAATGCCCGTGAATTCACAGCTCCTCCCCCTGTCCGCGCAGCAGCCGCAGATAGACCAGCGTGACGGCCAGCAGAATCACCAGCATCACCACACCGATCGCCGAACCGAGGCCGTACTGGGAGGACGCGAAGGCCTTCTGATAGGCGTACACGTTGAGGACGAGGTTCTGGCCCGCGATACCGCCGCCGCCCGTCATCACATAGATCTGGGTGAAGACCTTGAAGTCCCAGATGACCGACTGAATGGTGACGACGACAAGGATCGGCCGCAGCATCGGTGCGAGGACGGACCGCCAGATCCGCCAGGGCGAGGCACCGTCCAGGGCCGCGGCCTCCAGGATCTCGGCGGGTACGGAGCGGATGCCCGCGTAGACGGTCACCATCACGAACGGGAAGGAGCACCACACCACTTCGAGCAGGACGAGGAGGAAGGCGCTGTACCGCCCGTAGGTCCAGGAATGGTCGCCCAGCCCGAGGATCCGGTTGACCGGGCCGAAGTCCGGGTCGAACAGCAGCAGCCACACCGTGGAGCCGGTGACCGCGGGGGTCGCCCACGCCCCGAGCGCCGCCAGCATCAGGGCCAGGCGCGGCACGGCCCGTACGCGTGTCAGCAGGACGGCGAGCGCGCACCCCACGGCGAGCGTGCAGACCACACAGGCCGCCGCGAAGACGACCGTGGTCAGCAGCACCCGCCGGAACTCGCCGTCCGCGAACAGCTCGGCGTAGTTCCCGAACCCCTGGAAGGTGGCCGGTTCGCCACCGCTGACCTGGGCCTGCGTGTACGCGAAGAAAGAGATCAGCCCGAGCTGGTAGACGGGATGGACGAGCAGCCCGCCGAGAACGACGAGCGCCGGGGCCAGATAGATCCAGGGGGTCCACCCACCCCCGCCCCGACAGGGGCGCGGGGCGTCGACATGTGCGGCTCCGCCGCGGGGGCGCGGCAAGCCACGACGCACCCGAGGCCGCCCACGCTCGGGACCCCCCACCCCGTCAGGCGCCCCCCGCTCAACCGGCGGAGCCGAACGCATCGTTCATCCGCTCCGCCGCGTCCTTCGACGCCTCGGCCACGTCCTTCTTGCCGCTGACGACCTCCTGGAACATCGTCGGCAGGACCAGCGAGGCGTCAATCTGCGCCCAGGCCGGGGAGGCGGGCACGAACCTCGTCCCGGAGGCGAGCGTCTTGACGAAGGGTTCGACGAACGGCTCCCTCTCGGCCGCCGCGGCCCGTACGTCGGTGTACGTCGGCAGGAAGCCCATCGCGTCGAAGAGTTCGCCCTGGGTCTTCTTGGACGCCAGCCGCTTCATCAGGTCGACGGCGAGGGTGCGGTGCGTGGTGCTGTTCAGGACACCGACGTTGTTGCCGCCCGCGAACGCCGGCGCCACCGAGCCGGGCTTCACCCCCGGGAGCGGTACGACGGCGTACTTGCCCTTGACCTTGCCGGCCTCCACGGCCGCGTGGCTGAAGTCGCCGCCGATCGCCATGCCCGCCTTGCCGGCCGCGAACGCGGTGACCGTGTCGTTGCCGCCCATGCCCGCGCACTTGGCGGCGGGGCAGTTGTCGTCGCCGAAGAGCGAGGTGTACGCCTCGATGCCCTTGCGGGCGGCCGCGCTGTCGATCGCGGCCGCGTACGAGCCGCCCTTGCCCTCGGCGATCTCACCGCCGCCCGCCCAGACGAAGGGCATCGCGCCGTAGGTGTAGGCGCCGCCGACGGCGATGCCGTACATCTCGGGCTCGGCGGCCCGGATGCTCCTGGCGGTGGTGGCCAACTCGGCCAGGGACCTCGGGGCTTCGAGGTTCAGTCGCCGGAAGACGTCGGTGCGGTAGTAGAGCGCGCGGACGCCGACGAAGAAGGGTGCCCCGTAGATCTTGCCGTCGACCGTCACGGAGGTCCTGGCGGTGGGGTCGGCGTCCTTGGCGTCGGACCAGTCGTTGAACTCCCGGCTGACGTCGGCGAGTCCGCCGTCCCGCACATAGCCGGCGGTGTCGGTGTTGCCGTACTCGATGAGGTCGGGGGCGCTCCTGGGGTCGTTGAAGGCGGCCTTGACGCGCTGGGCGCGAGTCTCGACGGGGATGTACTCGATCTTCACCTTCGCACCGTCGTGCGCCTTCTCGAAGGCGGCCACCACCGTGTCGACGACCTTCTGCTTCGGCTCGTTGTTCACCTCCTGGAAGAGCCAGACCCGGAGGGTGCCGGTCTTCTCGTCCTCACCGGAGGAGGAGTTGTCGGAGGTCTGGGGGGCGCAGGCGGTCAGTCCGGCCAGCGCCAGGGCCGCGACGGGCACGACGAGTCGGGTGGCGAGCCTCATGAAGCTGTTCCTCCGGAGGGGGGAGCGGAGTGTTGCATTCTCTGCAACGGGCGTTCTGCTCTACACAACACACCGGAGGCTATGGAGTACATGAACATGACCACAAGAGGTCTGTACCACCTTGTGATCCGGGAGCGGGGCTCCACGGGAGGAGCGGAGCCGGGGCACGACAAAGCCCGGGGGCACCCGGACGGCACGGGGTGCGGCCCCTGCCGTTCGTACGGATACCTCCGAGCCGGTCGTGCCCGTGTCTACTTCTTGCCGTCGCCCTGGTCGTCGCCGCCCGCGCCGAGGGACTCGAAGATCTCCTTGCACATGGGGCACACGGGGTACTTCTTCGGGTCACGGCCCGGGACCCACACCTTGCCGCACAACGCCACGACGGGCGTGCCGTCGAGGGCGCTCGCCATGATCTTGTCCTTCTGGACGTAGTGGGCGAAGCGCTCGTGGTCGCCGTCGCCGTGCGACGTCTGCGGCGTCGGCTCGACGAGGGTCCCCGTACCAGTACCGCGCTCGGGCTCAAGAGTGCTCATGACGCAAGGGTACTGAAGCGCGCGGGCATCAGTTGAGCGAAGGGTCGTCCGGGTAGGTGGCCACCATCGCGAGTTCGCTGCGCTGGCGGCGCAGGACCTCTCGCCAGAGCCTTTCCGGACAGGGCGAGGAGACGTCACCGGGTTCGGACTCGACGACGTACCAGGCCCCCTCCGCCAGTTCGTCCTCCAGCTGGCCGGGCCCCCAGCCGGCGTACCCGGCGAAGATGCGCAGCGAGCCGAGTGCGGAGGCGAGCAGCTCCGGCGGGGCCTCCAGGTCGACGAGGCCGATCGCGCCGTGCACCCGCCGCCAGCCGAGCGGGGTCCGGTCCACGGAGCCGCCGCCGGGGATCACCGCGACCCCCAGCGCCGAGTCCAGCTGCACCGGGCCGCCCTGGAAGACGACCCCGGGTTCGCCGGCGAGGTCCGCCCAGCCCTCCAGGATGTCGCCGACGTCCACCGGGGTGGGCCGGTTGAGGACCACGCCGAGCGAGCCCTTCTCGTCGTGGTCGAGGAGCAGCACGACAGCGCGGTCGAAGTTCGGGTCCGCCAGGGCGGGCGTGGCCACGAGCAGCCGCCCTGTGAGCGAGGACACCTCGGTCATGCCAGACATGATCCCGCATCCTGCCCCCGCGCGGGGAGCCAATGCCCTCAGCGGTGTGCGCGCAGCTCACGGCGGGGGGAGGCGCAGGGGGCGCACACCCTGGGCGGTGACCCCGTGTGGCCGGTGGTGAACGGTTCGTGTTGTGGCGAATCCATGACGTGGCTGAGAAGTCCCTGGGCTTACGGAAGGGGGGTGGGCGGCGATTACGCTAGCTCTCCGGCCCACGCCGCGCCGGTCCCGCACCACGGGTCCACCGGCCGTCCGTCCACGCCGGAAAGCCTCTGCCCAACTCCACGGAACGCGAGATCCATGACCGTCAACGGCTCTGACGACGTACTGCTTGTACACGGCGGCACCCCGCTCAGTGGCGAGATCCGTGTCCGCGGTGCGAAGAACCTCGTACCCAAGGCCATGGTCGCCGCGCTGCTCGGCAGCGGTCCGAGCCGGCTGCGCAACGTGCCCGACATCCGCGACGTGAGGGTCGTGCGCGGGCTGCTGCAGCTGCATGGCGTAACGGTCCGCCCGGGTGACGAGCCGGGCGAGCTGGTGATGGACCCGACGAACGTGGAGAGCGCGAACGTCGCCGACATCGACGCCCACGCGGGCTCCTCCCGCATCCCGATCCTGTTCTGCGGCCCGCTCCTGCACCGCCTCGGCCACGCCTTCATCCCCGGCCTCGGCGGCTGCGACATCGGCGGCCGGCCGATCGACTTCCACTTCGAGGTGCTGCGGCAGTTCGGCGCGAAGATCGAGAAGCGGGAGGACGGGCAGTACCTGGAGGCGCCGCGGCGGCTGCGCGGTACGAAGATCCAGCTGCCGTACCCGTCGGTGGGCGCGACCGAGCAGGTGCTGCTCACGGCCGTCCTCGCGGAGGGCGTGACGGAACTCGCGAACGCGGCCATCGAGCCGGAGATCGAGGACCTCATCTGCGTCCTGCAGAAGATGGGCGCCATCATCGCGATGGACACCGACCGCACGATCCGCATCACCGGTGTGGACTCGCTCGGCGGCTACAACCACAAGGCGCTCCCGGACCGCCTGGAGGCCGCCTCCTGGGCGTCCGCCGCGCTGGCGACGGAGGGCGACATCTACGTCCGCGGCGCCCAGCAGCGCTCGATGATGACGTTCCTGAACACCTACCGCAAGGTGGGCGGCGCCTTCGAGATCGACGACGAGGGCATCCGCTTCTGGCACCCGGGCGGCCAGCTGAAGTCGATCGCGCTGGAGACGGACGTCCACCCCGGCTTCCAGACCGACTGGCAGCAGCCCCTGGTGGTGGCGCTGACGCAGGCCACGGGCCTGTCGATCATCCACGAGACGGTCTACGAGTCCCGCCTCGGCTTCACGTCCGCGCTGAACCAGATGGGCGCGCACATCCAGCTCTACCGCGAGTGCCTCGGCGGCTCGAACTGCCGCTTCGGCCAGCGGAACTTCCTGCACTCGGCTGTCGTCTCCGGCCCCACCCGGCTGCAGGGCGCCGACCTGGTCATCCCCGACCTCCGCGGCGGCTTCTCGTACCTCATCGCGGCGCTGGCGGCCCAGGGCACGTCCCGGGTCCACGGCATCGAGCTGATCAACCGGGGCTACGAGAACTTCATGGAGAAGCTCATGGAGCTCGGCGCGAAGGTGGAACTGCCGGGCAAGGCGCTGGGCTGACGGTCCGACGCCACTACGCCGTTGGGGCGGCCACCCGAGTCCGGGTGGCCGCCCCAATGGCGTTCGGTGCGGCGCCCTGAAGGGGCGCGGGGAACTGCGCGACCAGCCTCGGCGGGCCCGCAGTCGCCCACGACGCCGAGCCCTCACGGCGCTCGGGCGGGGCTACTTGCCCTTGGCCGCTTCCTTGAGCTTGCTGCCCGCGGAGACCTTCACGCTGTAGCCGGCCGGGATCTGGATCGGGTCGCCGGTCTGCGGGTTACGAGCGGTGCGAGCGGCACGGTGGGTGCGCTCGAAGGTCAGGAAGCCGGGGATGGTGACCTTCTCGTCGCCCTTGGCGACGATGTCGCCGACGACCTCGGCGAACGCGGCCAGCACGGCGTCGGCGTCCTTGCGGGTCACCTCGGCGCGGTCGGCCAGGGCGGCCACCAGCTCACTGCGGTTCATGTTGTTACTCCCGTGTTCTTCTTGCCGTTGAGGCGGACCCGGGTCCGTCGTCAGACCCTCGCGCCCAGAAACGCATCCTGCACTCACCTGCGGCGGGAAAGCCAATCCAGCACCCCTGGGAGTCACACGAACACCCCTGGGAGTCACATGAACACCCTTGGGAGTCGTGGCAGGCCTGAGCTTGGCCGCCACACTAAAGGGCGGCACAAGCCCCACGGCCCCGCGACGCGCCGATGACGCGGGGCGTGGCAACCGTCACAGCGGCGGGCTCAGGCCGACGCCGCCTTCGCGGCCTCGCGCACCGCCCCGGCGACCGCGCCGGCGACCTTGTCGTTGAAGACGCTCGGGATGATGTAGTTCGGGTTCAGCTCGTCCTCGGTCACGACGTTCGCGAGCGCGGTGGCCGCGGCGAGCATCATCTCGGTGTTGACCGTGCGGGACTGGGCGTCGAGGAGACCGCGGAAGACACCCGGGAAGACCAGCACGTTGTTGATCTGGTTCGGGAAGTCCGAGCGGCCGGTGGCCACGACGGCGGCCGTCTGCCGGGCGACGGCGGGGTCGACCTCGGGGTCGGGGTTCGCGAGCGCGAACACAATCGCGTTGTCGGCCATGGCGGCCACGTCGTCTCCGTCGAGGACGTTCGGGGCGGAGACGCCGATGAAGACGTCGGCGTCGCGCACGGCCTCCTTGAGCGTGCCCGTGAGGCCCTCGGGGTTGGTGTTGTCCGCGATCCAGCGCAGCGGGGAGTCGGCGGCCGCGTCGACCAGGTCGGTGCGGTCGCAGTGCACGACACCGTGGATGTCGGCCACGACGGCGTTCTTCACACCGGCGGCGATGAGCAGCTTGAGGATGGCCGTACCGGCCGCGCCGGCGCCGGACATGACGACGCGGATGTCCCCGATCGCCTTGCCCGCGACGCGCAGTGCGTTGGTGAGGGCGGCGAGGACGACGATCGCCGTGCCGTGCTGGTCGTCGTGGAAGACGGGGATGTCGAGGGCCTCGCGCAGCCGGGCCTCGATCTCGAAGCAGCGGGGCGCGGAGATGTCCTCCAGGTTGATGCCCGCGAAGCCGGGGGCGATGGCCTTGACGATCTCGACGATCGCGTCGGTGTCCTGGGTGTCCAGGCAGAGCGGCCAGGCGTCGATGCCGGCGAACCGCTTGAAGAGGGCCGCCTTGCCCTCCATGACGGGCAGCGCGGCCTTGGGGCCGATGTTGCCGAGGCCCAGTACGGCGGAGCCGTCCGTCACGACCGCAACGGAGTTGCGCTTGATGGTGAGGCGGCGGGCGTCCTCGGGGTTCTCGGCGATCGCCATGCAGACGCGGGCCACACCGGGGGTGTAGATCATCGAGAGGTCGTCACGGTTGCGGATGGGGTGCTTCGACGCCATCTCGATCTTGCCGCCGAGGTGCATCAGGAACGTACGGTCGGAGACCTTGCCGAGCGTCACGCCCTCGATGTGTCGCAGCTGCTCGACGATCTCGTCGGCGTGCGCGGTGGAGGTCGCGGCGATGGTGACGTCGATGCGGAGCTTCTCGTGGCCGGATGCGGTCACGTCGAGGCCCGTCACCGAGCCTCCGTGGGACTCGACGGCTCCGGTGAGCTGGGAGACCGCGGTTCCGCTCGCGGGCACCTCCAGCCGGACCGTCATCGAGTAGGAGACGCTGGGCGCCGTTGCCATGGCCGACTTCCTCTGCTTTCGCGCGTACTTCTGCTACTGCGTTTGCTGCGGTTTGCCGTCCGATCGTCGCACCTACCGCCGGGTAGGCGTTAGCCGTCCGGGGTTGAGAACGTTTTGTTCTCAACAAGAAGAGGTCCACGTCACATTCGACGTGGACCTCTTCGGGCGTTCAGTGGCACCGACCCGCCATGCTCGCCTCGCGGCAAGTGGTCGCTCGTAGCGACGAAGGTTGGGCCCGGGGGCTTGGATCGAGCCGGTGCCACCCACAAGGCTAACAGGCGCCTCGGAGTTCGGGGAGTTGGTGATGCGTCGCCGGGTGCGGGTGGTTCGGTCGGCCGCGAGAAGCCCCACGCGCCCGCGGCCGACCGACCACCCGCTCAGTCGCGCAACAGGTCCGGGACTCCCGTCGTGTCCGGGTCGTCCCGCTCCGCCGAGACGACCGTCAGCTGCTGCGTCGCACGCGTGAGCGCGACGTACAGCACACGCAGCCCCGCCGGGGACTCGTCCGCGATCTCCGCCGGGGAGACCACCACCGTGGCGTCGTACTCCAGCCCCTTGGCCTCCAGGCTGCCGAGGGCGACGACGCGGTCGCCGAGGCCGGCCAGCCACCGGGCGGCCTCGTCACGGCGGTTCATCGCGACGACGACGCCGACCGTGCCGTCGACGAGGTCCAGCAGGCGGGCGGCCTCCGCGCGGACCGTGCGGGCCAGGGACTCCCGTACGGCGGTGACGAAGCGCGGCTCTACGCCCGTGGAGCGGACCGCCGAGGGGGACTCGGAGCCCGGCATGGCCAGCGCCAGGACCTTGGCCGCCAGTTCGGCGATCTCGGCCGGGTTGCGGTAGTTGACGGTGAGGGTGAAGCGACGGCGCGGGCGGCTGCCCAGTGCCTCGTCGCGGGCCTCGGCCGCCTCGTCCGGGTCGGACCAGGAGGACTGGGCGGGGTCACCGACGACCGTCCAGGTGGCGTGGCGACCGCGGCGGCCCACCATCCGCCACTGCATCGGCGTCAGGTCCTGGGCCTCGTCGACGATGACGTGCGCGTACTCGGTGCGTTCCTGCGCCAGCCGCTCGGCCCGCTCCCGCTGGGTCTCCTCGCGGACGGGCATCAGCTCCTCCAGTCCCGTGAGCTGGTCCAGGGGGTCGTGATCCCGTTTCCTGCGGGGGCGGGCCGGTACGCCGAGGACGGCCTGGAGTTCGTCCAGTACGGCGACGTCGTGGACCGACAGACCCTCGCGTTTCAGGGAGCGGGCGACCCGGCGGACCTCACCCGGGTTGAGGATGCGCCGGGCCCAGCGGCCGAGGCGGCGCTCGTCGGACATGGCCGCCAGCACGCCGCGCGGGGTCAGCTCGGGCCACCAGGCGTCGAGGAAGGCGATGAAGTCGTCCTCGCTCGTGATGTCCTCGTCGAAGGAGGAGCGCAGCTCGGCGGCCAGCTCCGGGTCGCTGTGCCGGCCCGCCGCCCCCGACCGGGCCCACAGGGCGTCGAGGAGGAGCTTGCGGGCGCGGGGGCGCAGCAGGTTGACGGGGGCCGTGCCGCCGAGCGTGTTGTGGCGGATGCGGTCCAGTTCGGGGGCCTCCAACTCGACGCGCCGGCCGAAGGCGACGACCCGCAGGCGGGTGGGCGCGTCGCTGGATTCCAGGGCGCCCCGAGCTGCCTTCCGCAGCACCTTGAGCATGCGGTACGAACCCTTGGCCCGGGCCACGGCCGGGGAGTCGTACAGCGTGGCCTCCACGCCGTCGACCAGGGAACCGATGGCCCGGATGGCGACCTGGCCCTCCTCGCCGAGGGACGGCAGCACGCCCTCCGTGTAGGCGACGAGCAGCGGGGTCGGGGAGACGATCAGGATGCCGCCCGCGTAGCGGCGCCGGTCCTGGTAGAGGAGGTACGCCGCCCGGTGCAGGGCGACGGCGGTCTTGCCGGTGCCGGGGCCGCCCTCGACGTAGGTGACGGAGGCGGCGGGGGCGCGGATCACCAGGTCCTGTTCGGCCTGGATGGAGGCGACGATGTCGCGCATGGTGTGGCTGCGGGCCTGGCCGAGGGCGGCCATCAGGGCGCCGTCGCCGATGACGGGCAGCTCACCGCCGTCGAGGGAGGCCTTCAGCTCGGGGCGCATCAGGTCGTCCTCGACACCGAGCACCTTGCGGCCCTTGGAGCGGATGACCCGGCGGCGCACGACCCGGCCGGGGTCGACCGGGGTGGAGCGGTAGAAGGGGGCGGCGGCCGGGGCCCGCCAGTCGATGACCAGCGGCGCGTACTCCGAGTCCAGGACGCCGATACGGCCGATGTGGAGGGTCTCGGCGATGTCGGCGGTGTTGTCGGGGCGGACGGCGCCCTCGGCCGGTTCGACGGCGGTGTACGCGCCGTCGGGGCCCTTCTTGCCGTCCTTGCCGAGCAGCAGGTCGATACGGCCGAACAGGAAGTCCTCGAACTCGTTGTTCAGCCGGTTCAGGTGGATGCCGGCGCGGAAGACCTGGGCGTCCCGCTCGGCGAGTGCGCCGGGGGTGCCGACCTGGCCGCGCTGGGCCGCGTCGTTCATCAGGAACTCGGCCTCGTGGATCTTCTCCTCGAGACGCCGGTACACCCGGTCCAGATGTTCCTGTTCGACGCCGATCTCCTTCTCACGCACCGAGTCGTGAGCGGAGTCGAGCGTTTCCTGCTGAACCTGAGCGGCCACCCGGGCCCCCTTCTGACGTGCTGGGCAGCCGTCCACCGTACGCGAAAAGGACCCCGTCAGGCTATGTGCCCGACCGGGGTCCCCTCACGACGTGTTCCGACGTGTCATGCCTTGACCGAGACGAGCTTCTTCCCGCTGAAGGTCAGAACCTCGAAGTGGTCGATCTGGTCCGGTGTGAAGGCGGCGCCGCCGTGGACGTAGAGCGGGTTCCTGGCCTGCTCGGTCTGGGCGTTCTTGATGCCGTAGCCCCACTTCGGGACGGACCAGGAGGTGACCGTCTCGCGCTCGCCGTTCTTGCCGACGGCGATGAGCGAGCACTTCTCCGGGCCCTTGACGTTCTTCAGCTCCAGGACCGCGTGCGTGCCCCAGGCCTTGGACTCCATGGCGACCGTGGCGCTGACCTGGGTGGCCGCGTCGGTGCCGGAGACCTTGTCCTTGTCGGCCATCTTGACGAAGGCGTCGTGGGCGGGCTGGCTGGCGACCGGCGGCTTCTCCGTGTCCCCGCCGCCCGTCGTCGCGAACACGGCCGTGGGGCCGCCGACGATCAGGGCGACGCCCGCCGCCAGCATGAAGAAGTTGCGCCGGCTCTTCTTCGCGCGGTGCTGGACGACCTCGCCGACCAGGCGGTCCGCGAGTCCGGTGGTCGGTTTCGCGGACAGGGACTCGCCGATCGCGGGGGTGCCCTGAGCGGCGGGCAGGTCCGCGAGCGCGGCCAGCATCGGTTCCATACCGGCCAGCTCGTCCAGCTGCTGGCCGCACCACTCGCACGTGGCGAGGTGGATTTCGAACTGTGTGGCCTCGGCGTCGTCCAGTATCCCGAGGGCGTACGCGCCGACGGTCTCGTGGATGTTGTCGCCGGAACCCTGGGCTCCTTGCACAGATCCGGGCATTCCCGGTCCATACCCCCCGTAGATGTTGCTCATGCCGTCACCCCGCGCTCCTCTAGAGCCAGCTTCATCGACCGCAGGGCGTAGAACACCCGGGAGCGGACGGTGCCACTGGGGATGCCAAGCGTCTCGGCCGCCTCATTGACCGTACGCCCTTTGAAATAGGTCTCGACCAGGACTTCCCTGTGAGCAGGGGTCAGGTCGTCCAGCGCGTCCGACAGTGTCATCAGCCACAACGCCTTGTCGATCTCGTCCTCCGCGGGGATGACCTCCAGCGGCGACGGGTCGACCTCCTGCGGCCGGGCCTGCCGGCTGCGGTGGCCGTCGATGACGATGCGACGTGCGACCGTCACCAGCCAGGGGCGTACCGATCCGGTCGCTCGATTGAGCTGACCGGCGTTCTTCCAGGCCCGGATGAGAGTTTCCTGCACAACGTCCTCGGCACGCTGGCGGTCGCCCGCGACCAGACGCAGCACGTACGCGAGCAAGGGTCCAGCGTGCTCGCGGTACAGCGCGCGCATCAGCTCCTCATCAGGCTCTGAGGGCTGCGATGCGCGATGTCGTGCCCTGTGCGGGCGTTCATCGGCCACAGCGGAATCCTTGCGCACGGCTACCTCCGGTGTCCGGGGGTTCCCCCAGTCGGTCGCTCACATCGGGATACGTAGGTAACCAGTTGTGTGTTCAGAGTTGAGCCACAACTTTCTCGATTAAACGCGGTGCGGGTGGGGCAGCTGGGGGACAAGTGGTCCCATATCCCTGCTTAAACCGGCACGCATGGACGGGAATTGTGAAGACACCCGCGTCGCGATGTGAAAAACAGCACTGCTGCTTCTTTACGGCGACTTGAGGTTTGCCCAACTGTCGGGGTGGGTACCGAGGGCGCGCGTTTCCGCCTCAACTACGCGCGGGCCAGGGCCGCTCGGCGGCGGTGGCGGGCCACGCGCTCGCGATTGCCGCAGATCTCGCTGGAGCACCAGCGGCGGCGGCGGCCGCGGGAGGTGTCGACGTACACGATGGGGCAGTTGTCGCCCGCGCAGCGGCGCAGGCCGGCGCAGGCCACCGGGTCGGTGAGCAGCTCCACGGCGTCGCGGGCGATCAGGGCGAGCAGGGCGGCGCGGTCGGGGGTGCGGTCCAGGGTGCGGGTGAGGGTGCCGTTGTCCGTGCGGACGGCTCGGGGGGCCGGAGTGGGGGCGCACGCCAGGTCGTTGACCCTTGCCAGGGCGAGGTCGAGGGGGTGGGCGGCCGGGGTGCGGGGGTCGCGTGCGCGGTCCGGGTCGGCGTGGACCAACTGTCCTATGTGTCCGCGTAGTTCCCGGAAGTCCACCAGCCAGTGCGGGGTGATGGGGGCGAGGGGGGTGCCCTCGGGGACGAGGCGGGCGGCGGTGATCCAGGTGCGCAGGGCGTCCGGGGAGTCGAGTTGTTCCTCGGGGTGGGTGGTGGCGAGGAAGTCCAGGCAGAGGTGGCCGCAGTCGAAGCGGGGGTCTTGTGCCATGGGCTTGTCACCGCCGTGGGGTTGCCGGCCGGCAGGGGTGCGCTGCGCTCGGGAGGTACGTACCCCTTACAGTGCCTGGGCGCACCCCCGGCGGGAACCCTCCGGTGTGCGGCCGGTTCGGATCGCCCCCGCCGCCCCTACCCGTCCCATCCTCAAGGGGCTGCGCCCCTTCGACCCCCATGTGCGGGTCCGGTGGGGGTTGCTCGCGCAGTTCCCCGCGCCCCTGAAACACCAAGGGCTGCGCCCCTACAACCCCCAACCGCGGGCCCGGTGAGGGCTGCTCGCGCCGATCCCCGCGCCCCTGAAACACCAAGGGCTGCGCCCCTACAACCCCCAACCGCGGGCCCGGTGAGGGCTGCTCGCGCCGATCCCCGCGCCCTCGAAGGGTCGGGAGTCGCGGCCCTCTACGCGTCGTACTTCGTGTCCGCCGTGGGGTCCAGGGCCAGGCGGTAGCCGCGTTTGACCACCGTCTGGATGAGTTTGGGGGTGCCCAGGGACGTGCGGAGGCGGGCCATGGCCGTTTCCACGGCGTGTTCGTCGCGGCCCGCGCCGGGGAGGGCCTTGAGGAGGTCCGAGCGGGGGACGACCCAGCCCGGCCGGCGGCAGAGCGCACGCAGCAGGGACATGCCGGCCGGGGGGACGGGGCGGAGGTCGCCGTCGACGAGGACCGCGTGGCCCCGGATCTCCACCCGGTGGCCGGCGATGGGCAGGATGCGGGCGCGGCCGGGGAGTTCCTGGCACAGGAGCTGGACGAGGGGGCCGAGACGGAAGCGCTCGGGCTGGACCGTGTCCACGCCGTGGGCCTGGAGGGGCAGGGCCGTCACCGGGCCCACGCAGGCGGGGAGGACGTCGTGGCCCAGGGCGTTGAGCAACTCCGGGAGCAGGCCCCGGTCCTCGGCGCGGGAGAGCAGGGACGCCGCCGCCGGGGCGCTGGTGAAGGTCAGGGCGTCGAGGCCGCGGCCGATCGCCGCGTCCAGGAGGCGGTCCATGGGGGTGATGTCCTCGGGGGGCATCCAGCGGTACACGGGGACACCGACGACCTCCGCTCCGGCGGCCCGCAGGGACTCCACGAAGCCGGGAAGGGGTTCCCCGTGGAGCTGGATGGCGAGCCGGCGGCCCTCGACGCCTTGCTCCAGCAGCCGGTCGAGCACCTCGGCCATGGATTCGGAGGAGGGGGACCACTCCTCGGTGAGTCCGGCGGCACGGATCGCACCCTTCACCTTCGGTCCGCGCGCCAGGACTTCGACGCCCCGCAGCCGGTCGAGGAGCGCCTCCCCGAGGCCCCAGCCGTCCGCAGCCTCGATCCAGCCGCGGAAGCCGATCGCGGTGGTCGCGACCACGATGTCGGGTGCCTGGTCGAGCAGGTCCTTGGTCGCGGCGAGCAGTTCGCTGTCGTCGGCGAGCGGCACGATGCGCAGGGCGGGGGCGTGCAGGACCGCGGCTCCGCGGCGCTGGAGAAGTGCTCCGAGTTCGTCGGCCCGGCGGGCGGCCGTGACCCCCACGGTGAAGCCCGCGAGCGGCCCGTGGTCCGTCGGCGCTGTCCGATCCATCCGATCCATCAGAACCGTCCTGTCTGGTCGATCGGCTCGATCTGATCGCTCGGGTCGCTGCTGTTCGTCGTACATGGCTCTCGTCCCGCAGTCGAGTCGTTGCACTCAGTCGAAGCTCTGTGCGTGCGGGTGCACCGATTGGTGCGCCCACATGCCGAACGAGCCTGTCAACGGTGCGTGACAGGCTCGGTTCGGGTTGATGACGCTGGTGTTACGTCACACGTGTCATGCCATGGGCGATGTCACACCTCGGCGTAGCTGAGCTGCGGCTTCGCCTCCGTGGCCGTCGTCGCCGCAGAGGCGTTCGAGGCCGGGCGGCGAAGGTATACGGCCCAGGTCACCGCGAAGCAGAGGCCGTAGAAGGCGAGGAAGGAGACGAAGGCGCCGGTGCCGGAGCCGACCGTGAGGAAGGACTGGCGGAAGGCCAGGTTGATGCCGAGGCCGCCGAGCGCGCCCACCGCGCCGATGATGCCCATGGAGGCACCGGAGAGACGGCGTCCGTAGGCCGCGGCCTCCTCGCCGTCCAGGCCCTTGGCCAGGGCCTTGGCCTGGAAGATGCCCGGGATCATCTTGAAGGTGGAGCCGTTGCCGAGGCCGCTGAGGACGAACAGCGCGATGAAGGCGCAGGTGAACAGCGGGAGCGACTTCTGCATGGAGGCGATGACGATGATCCCGGTGGCGCCGGCCATGGCGACGTAGTTCCACAGGGTGATCTTGGCGCCGCCGTACTTGTCGGCGAGCGCGCCGCCGACGGGGCGGATCAGCGAGCCGAGCAGCGGGCCGATGAAGGTGACGTACGCGGACTGCAGCGGCGTACGGCCGAACTGGGTCTGCAGGACCAGGCCGAAGGCGAAGCTGTAGCCGATGAAGGAGCCGAAGGTGCCGATGTAGAGGAAGGACATGATCCAGGTGTGGGCGTCCTTGACGGCGTCCTTGGCCGCGCCGGTGTCGTTCTTCAGCGACGCGATGTTGTCCATCCTGATCCAGGCCAGGACGGCGGCGATCACGATGAGCGGGATGTAGATCCCGAGGAGGACGCGGGGACCGCCCGAGGCGCCGATGACGGCGAGACCGATCAGCTGCACGACCGGGACACCGATGTTGCCGCCGCCCGCGTTGAGGCCGAGCGCCCAGCCCTTCTTCCGCAGCGGGAAGAAGGCGTTGATGTTGGTCATGGAGGAGGCGAAGTTGCCGCCGCCGATACCGGCGAGCATCGCGCAGACCAGGAACGTGTTGAACGAGGTCCCCGGCTCCATCACGGCGAAGGCCGCGACGGTCGGGATGAGCAGCAGGCTCGCGGAGACGACCGTCCAGTTGCGTCCGCCGAACAGCGCCACCGCGAAGGTGTACGGGATGCGGACGATCGCGCCGACCAGCGTGGCCATCGAGACGATGAAGAACTTGTCGGCCGGAGTGAGCCCGTACTCCGGGCCCATGAACAGCACCATCACCGACCAGACGGTCCAGATGGAGAAGCCGATGTGCTCCGACAGCACCGAGAAGATCAGGTTGCGACGGGCGACCTTCTCGCCGGTCTCGTTCCAGAAGGCCTCGTTCTCGGGATCCCAGTGCTGGATCCAGCGGCCTCCCCTGCTCGATGCGGGGGCAGTGCTCGGGGCTGTCATGACGCCTCCACGTTCTCCGGGCTCAGGTGTTGCGTTGCGGGGATGAGGGGTGATGAGTCCCGAAGGTAGGGAGAGCGCGTTTCCTGTTCTGTGGCACCGGGTGACCGGAAGGGAACTTCGCTCTCACGGATGCGCGGACCTGCCGGTGAGGAAATGGTGAGCGGGGCGTCATACCCGGTGGTCATGCCACCTTCGGCGCGGCCCTCATGCCAATGTAGGCGCACCGGGTGCCGTCGCTCAGCGTGGCGAAGACCACAGGCATCCAGTCCTCCGCGAACGAGGAGCCGCCGCCCGCACCGGCGAACACCGTGTCCGACAGGGGGACGAGGTCCATCTCCAGGTCCGGCGAGTAGCCCACCATCCCGTCGACGAAGGCGTAGGTGAGGTGCGGTGTGCCGTTCCTCTCGCCGATCGTGATGACGACTCCCTCCCTCTTGTACGTACCGGTCCAGGGGGTGATGTCGACGGCGGGCGGCTCGGCGGCGGGGGCGAACGGCGGGGGCATCGTGACGCCGGCCAGTTCCGCCATCAGCTCGCGCAGCAGATCGGCGTAGAGGAGGCGGGAGGCGCCGCCGTTGGTGAGCAGGGCGACGGCGACCCCCTTCGTCGGCGCCACGCGCAGGAAGGCGTACTGGCCGGTCGCGGCGCCGTCGTGCCCGTGGCCGGGGACACCGTCCCAGTCGTACAGCGTCCAGCCGAGACCCCAGCCGTCCGCGCTGACCGTCCACTTGTCGGGGACGTCGGTCTCCCGGGCCCGCATGGCCGACACGGTCTCGGGGCGGAGGATCCCGGCGCCGCCGTCGAGGTGGGCCTTCGCGTACCGGACCACGTCACCGGCGGTGGCGAGCACCCGGGCGCCCGGGCCGGCCGCGCGCGGCATCATGTCCCAGACGGGGGCCGGGGTCTGCGTTCCGTCCTCCCCCGCCATGTGCCCCATGGCCACGCGGAACGGCAGCGCCTCCTCCGGCAGGGTCATGGTGTGCGTCAGGCCGAGCGGCGCGAACACCCGCTCCCTGAGCGCCTGGTCCCAGCTCAGCCCGGTCAGCACCTCGACGATCCGGCCGAGCACGACGTACCCGATCCCGCTGTACGACACCGCCGTACCCGGCGGGCAGTCCATCGCCACGCCCTTCGCGGCCTCGACGTACCGGGCGATCGCGTCGTCGCCGCGCCCCGTGTCGATGTGGAAGTCGCAGGTCAGGCCGCTGGTGTGGGAGAGCAGCATGCGGGGTGTGATGACCTCGGTGGCCGCCGGGTCGACGGTCGCGAACTCCGGCAGGACCTTCACCACCGGGACGTCCAGGTCGAGTTCGCCGGACTCCACCAGCTGCATGACGAGGGCGGCCGTGTAGACCTTCGCGATCGAGCCGAGCTGGAAGACGGAGTCGGTCGTCGCCTCGACGCCGGTCGCCCTGCTGAGCACGCCGCTGGCCAGTTCGTGGATCTCGCCGTGGGCGAGGAAGGCGAGCGTCGCGCCGGGCACTCCGTGAGCGGCGCGGAGGGTGTCGAGGCGGTGCTGCCAGTGGGCGAGGTCGGGGGCGGTGCGCTGGGACATGGGGTGCCTTTCGGAACGCGGGACAGGGATGCGGGGCCGCCGGTCGTGCGCGGTGCGGCCATGTGGAACACCGTACGCACTGCGAACAGTGTGCGCAAGTACGTACAGCGTTCTCGCCTGGGTGTGAAAAAGGGCCGCACACGGGGAAACCGTGCGCGGCCCTCTGGTTCGACGGCCGGGCGGGCCCGCGGGTCAGGTGCCGGCCCGGCCGTCCCCGCTCGCCTCCGGCACGGCCGGGGCGGCGGCCGTGCCGCGTCTGAGCTGTTCGGTGATCTGGACGAAGGCGGCCCGGCGGTGTTCCGGGATGCCGAGCGCGGTCGCCGCCTGCTCGGCGGAGAGCGGGTGGTCCCCGGGGTCCGTGCCGGTGCCGGGTGGCATCGGCGCCTGGGGCAGGTCCTGCTCGGTCAGCTTGCCCGAACGGATCAGGACCTCCCGGACCGGGATGCCGAGCGCCCGCGACAGGCCCCGCATCGTCTCCAGGTCCGGCATGCTCCGGCGTTGCAGCAGCCGGGTGATGGCCGCCCGGTGCACTCCCGCGTCCTCGGCGAGCCTGGTCCGGCCGCCGCCGCGCGGGCTGTCGATGTCGTACCCGTGCGCTCGCATCACGCCTTCGATCCAGGCCGCGAACGCGGGGATGTGTTCGGCATCGCTTTTCATGTGTGGACGCTCCCCGCCTCTGCTTTCCCCTCAGTCGCCGCCGCCCCGGCCCCGGGTTGCCGCCGGTCCGGCACGGCCCCGGGCACCGCCGCCCGGCGACCTGCGACGGCGGGGCCCGGCGGCGTCCACATCGCCGGGCCCCGCATGCTGTCCATGGTCAGCCCGTCGCCTCACCCACATAGCTGAGCGTGTCCGTGCCGCCGGCCTCCCAGGTGATGACCACGTCGTCGCCGGAACGCCGGACCGTGGCGAAGGTGACGTCGTCGTCGCTGACGTTCTTCGAGGCCATGGGCGTGAGGGCCATCCGGAAGTTGTTGTCGTCGCGGTACTTGCCGACGCCGGTCAAGATGCCCTTGCCGCCGACCATGTCGATGTAGGACAGCGGGTGCTGGCCCTTGGCCTCGCCGGCCGTCTGCTCCGCGCCGATCGTCAGGGTGCGGGCCTCGTCGTCCTGCCACTGGCCCTCGACGCCCTCGGCCGGCGCGGTGGAGGAACCCCCGTCGTCCAGACCGCCGTCGGGCGTGCCGGTGGCCTCCTCCGTGGCCTCGTCGGCGGCCTCCTCCGTCTCGGCCGGGCTCTCCGACGCCGAGGCCGACGCGCTCCGGCCGGGCCGGGCCGTGTCCGTGTCGTCCCCGTCGCCGACGAGGAGGAAGATGCCGCCACCGATCACCGCGAGCGCCGCCACGGCGGCCACGATGATCAGCGCGACCTTCCCGCCGCCCCCGGACGGCGGAGGCGGTGGCGGGTAACCCCCGTACTGCGGACCGTAGTTCGGTGCCCCAGGCGCCCCCGGCGGCCCGTACGGCGGCTGCCCGCCACCCCCGTACGGCTGCTGAGGAGCCGTCGCGTACGGGTTCGGCGGCTGGCCGGGAACCTGGCCCGGGGCCGTGTACGGCCCCGGGTGCGGCTGCGGAGGCTGCTGGGAACCGTAACCGCCGTAGGGCGGGCCGGGGGGAGGCTGAGTCATCGGCGGATGTCACTCCTTGAGTCGCTTCGGCGAGGCACGAAGTGCGGAACACCTGCCTCCAGCGAGCCCAACATTCACCACCCGCTCAGTCGCACGCAAGTGCGTATCCCGGTTGGTTACCGGGTCAATACATGACCGAGCACACGTAACCGGCCGCCCGCGTCAGGACCTGCTCGCGGCCCTCCCGACATCCCCACTCCGCGGCCACAACCGCGGCCTGCGCCGGGCCGCGAGATCCTCCGCCCAGCCGAACGCGACGACACAGGCGACGACCAGCAGCCAGGTCAGGGCCAGCACCGGCCAGACGCTCTCCAGCAGCCACGGGGCGTGCTGTTCGAGGAACACCACGTCCCACAGCCGGTCCCACTGGGTCGAGGCGATCATGATGCAGGTGGTGTGCCAGAGATAGATCGTCACCGCGCGGGAGTTGAGGAAGGCGATCACCCCGTCCCAGCGGCGCAGCCGCGGCGGCCACTGCGACCACGACGGGCTCAGGTGCAGCAGCAGCGCCACCACGGCGACGGACCACAGGGACTGGGCGAACGGCATGTCGTCCAGGTCGTGGCCCTGGCCGTAGTCGCCGCTGAGGGCGAACCAGAGGCCGACGAGGGCGACCGCCGGGGCCACGGACGGCACGACGTACCTCGGCAGGCGCTTGAGGACGCCCTCCTGGTGGGCCATGCCGAGGAGCCAGCAGGCGCCGAAGGTGGCGAAGTCCGTGAAGCCCGCGGCGAGCCGCTCACCGGGGACGGCCAGCCAGCCCAGTTCCAGCAGCGCCGCCAGGGCGAGCGGCGCGAGGACCGTCAGCACCGGCATCCTCCGCAGCGCGCGCAGCAGCACCGGGGAGAGGACGACGTACCAGATGTAGGTGCGGACGTACCAGAGCGGTCCGGCCAGTTCCACGGCCCAGTCGGCGCCGATGAAGCCGTGCACCCCGGGCAGGCCGTCGGCGTACGGCGGCTCGCTGACCGGGAGGATCCAGAACGCGAGGTGGAACCACCACCACAGCGGATGCCAGTACGGATCCGGCGCCCAGCCCTGGGCCACCATGCCCGTCACCCCGACGACGCCCAGCAGCCACACCGGTGGCAGCAGCCGGCGAAGCCGGCCCTTGACGACACCCGGGGCGGGGCGCTTCAGCGAGCGCGCCATGAGGTTGCCGGCGAGCGCGAACATCACGCCCATGGAGGGGAAGACCAGCGGCAGCCAGCTCCAGCCGGCGAGGTGGTAGAGCACCACCCGGAAGATGGCCAGGGCCCGCAGCAGGTCGAAGTAGCGGTCCCGGCCGGAGACGGGCGGGGCGGCCGGGGTCTGCGGCGCTGAGTCCTGGGTGAGGGTGCTCATCCGACCGGCCTCCGTTCCTCCGACTGCTGCCGCGGCACGGCGGCCGCCTGTTCCGGCGCGCCCGGCAGCCCCACGGCCCCGGTCCGCCGCAGCTTCTGCCAGCGCAGCCGGCCGCCGGTCAGGGCCGTGATCCACGACTGCAGCAGGACGACGTACATGAGCTGGCGGTAGAGGATCTGCTGGAGCGGGAGCGAGATCAGATGGGTCATGCGCTCCTTGTCGAGGTGGAACGCCAGCGCGGCGCACACCACCTGGACCGCCAGGACCCCCAGCCAGGCGCCGATCGTCTTCTCCGTGGGCCCGAAGATCAGCCCGTAGAGCAGGAAGACGTCGATGAGCGGGGCCAGCAGCGGTGCCACGACCATGAAGAGGGAGACCAGCGGCAGGCCCACACGGCCGAAGCGGCCCGAGGGGCCCCGGTCGAAGAGGGAGCCACGGTGCTTCCAGATCGCCTGCATCGTGCCGTACGACCAGCGGTAGCGCTGCGACCACAGCTGCTGGACGGATTCCGGGGCCTCGGTCCAGGCGCGCGCGTTCTCGGCATAGACGACGTGCCAGCCGTCGCGGTGCATGGCCATGGTGATGTCGGTGTCCTCGGCGAGGGTGTCCTCGCTCATGCCGCCGACGCGTTCGAGTGCCGTGCGCCGGAACGCCCCGACCGCGCCGGGGATCGTCGGCATGCAGCGCAGGACGTCGTACATCCGGCGGTCGAGGTTGAAGCCCATCACGTACTCGATGTGCTGCCAGGCGCCGATCATGGTGTCGCGGTTGCCGACCTTGGCGTTGCCCGCGACCGCGCCGACCCGGGGGTCGGCGAACGGCTGGACCAGCTCACGGACGGTGGACGGCTCGAAGACCGTGTCGCCGTCCATCATCACGATGATCTCGTGCCGGGCGTTGGCGATGCCCCGGTTGAGGGCGGCCGGCTTGCCCGCGTTGAGCTGCCGTACGACTCGGACGCCCGGCAGGTCCTTGCCCAGGTCCTCGACGATGCCGGCGGTGCCGTCGCTCGAGCCGTCGTCGATGACCAGCACCTCGATGGGGTGGTCGCTCGCCACCAGCGAACGGACCGTCTTCTCGATGCACTTGGCCTCGTTGTACGCGGGGACGAGCACCGACACCGGTTCCGTGACGGGTCCGTCCGCGCCCCAGCGGAAGCCGCGGCGCCTGACCTTGCGGGCGTGCACGATCGACAGGATCAGCATCAGGCCGAAGCGGGCGAGGACGAGGACGCCGACGACCGCGAGGGCGACCACGAGGACGCTCGTCGTCCGTTCGGAGACCTGCACCAGCGTCACCCAGACCTTGCCCTTCACCAGGCCGAGACCGGAGACGGGGGTGTGCGCGCTGGGCGCCTCCAGGGCGCCGGTGAGGGTGTCGAACGTGTAGCCCTCGGCCTGGAGTCCGCTGATGTACCGGTCCAGCGCGGCGACGGTCTGCGAGCGGTCGCCGCCGGCGTCGTGCATCAACACGACGTGCCCGTCACCGCGGCGCTCGGGCGTGGCCCGGCGGATGATCTCGTCGACGCCGGGCCGGGCCCAGTCCTGGCTGTCGGTGTCACTGACGACGGTGATGTAGCCGCGGCTGCCGATGTACTGCGTGACCGGCCAGGTCCGGTTGTCCATGCGCGCGGAGAACGAGGAGTACGGCGGCCTGAACAGGGAGGTGCGGATACCGGCGGCGCCTGCGAGCGCGAGCTGGTTCTGGGACAGCTCCCAGTCGATGCGGTCCTTGCTCTGCAGCGTGAGGTCGGGGTGGTTGAAGGTGTGCAGGCCGATCTCGTGGCCCTCGTCGACCATCCGCCGCACCAGGTCGGGGTAGCGCGAGGCCATCGTGCCGGTGATGAAGAAGACGGCCTTGGCGTCGTGCTTCTTCAGCATGTCGAGGACCTTGGGGGTCCACGTGGGGTCGGGTCCGTCGTCGAAGGTCAGGACCAGTTCGTGATCGGGGATGTCGAGGCTGATCTGGCGGCCCGAGCGGGTGTCGATCACGGGGCCGCCCTTGAGTATCTCCTTCGGCACCCGGTCGTTCGCCACGGGCGGCCCGACCCGGTGGTCCGCGAGGATCTCGCTGTGCACGTACCCGCGCAGCATCAGCATGGCCATCAGGGCGAGGAGCAGGACGCAGGGCAGCAGGTAGCGCAGCGGAACCCGGCGCCCGGAACGCTTGCGCACCCGCTTGCGCGGGCCTTTGCCCGGACTCGCGCCCTCGGCCGTGTCGACTGCCGGGTCGTCGGCGGTGCCGCCCACGGGGGTCTGTGGTGCTCGCGGTGAGCGGGTACGACGTGGGGCGGCGGCACGCGAAGGCGTGCCGCCGCGCTTGGAGCGGGTCATCAGGCGGGGCTCTCCGGGTTCTGCGGGTCCTGGGGGCTCGCGGGCTCCTGCGGGCTCTGCGACTCCGCGGGCGTCGACGGGGCGGGCTCGACGGGCGCCGGGGAGGCCGGGCCGTCGGCCACGGTGTCGGTGCCCGGGCCCGGATCGGCGGAGCCGGTCTCGGAGGGCGTGGGTGAGGGCGGCGGCGAGGCCGCGGGGCTCGGGTCGACCTTCGGCGGCTCGGGCGTGGGGGTGGCAGGCTCGGGGTCCTTCGCACCGCCGCTCGGCTTCGGCTGCGGCTTCGGCGTCGCTCCGGCGCTCGGCCGGGCCGAGGGTTCGGCGCGGGCGGACTTCTCCGGCTGCTCGGCCCTGCCCGACGAGCCGGCCGGGGACTTGGCACCGGGCGAGGACGTCGCGCCCGTACGGCCGCCGCCCGGACCCGCGTCCGGTACGAAGCCCTCGGCCTCGTCGGACCGGTCGTCCGACTCGCCCGGCAGCGGCGGTGTGTCCACCTTGCTCGCCGGCTTGTCGTCCTTCTGCATCGGCACCGGCAGCCAGGGCGCGTCCGAGTTGCCCGACACCAGGGTGCCGACGATGACCACGGCGTACGCGGCGCAGGCGGTGCCGACGGCGATACCGAGCCGCCGGTAGAGGTTCCTGCGCCGGCCCGACTCGTCCACGAAGACGGGACCGTCGGAGTCCTGGCCGGCACCCGCCGCGTCGCCGTCCCGGCCGGCGTGCCTGCCCTTGCCCTCGTCCACTTCGCGCCCCACGCCGTCGAGTTGCACGGTCACCTCGTGCGGATCGTGATTGCGGCCCGGCTGATCGGGCTGCTCCCAGGGCGCCGGCAGGCCCCCGGGGGCGGTCGGCTGCCGGGGCACTCCGAGACCGGCGGACCCGGGGATCCCCGGGTGTCCCGAGCCTCCGCTTCCGTGGTCCCGCTCCGTCCGGGACACGGCTCCCGTTCTGTCGGCGGCCTCGGGCCAGACCACCTCGCCGGAGCCACCGCCCCTACCACCACGGCCACGACCGGGGCCTTCACCTTCGCCCTCGGTCCGCTTCGGCTGAATGCCGTTGGGCCAGTTGTCGACGTGCACGCACTTCCCCCCACGGGATCGTTCCGGGCGCGTGTTTCGATGCCGGGCTGTCGCACTTCCTGTACCGGACCGGGCCCCCACCCGATCCGGGGCGCCCCACCCATCACACGCACCCTGGCCAACGAATGTATGGGTGGGAAAGATGTGTATGTGTGTGCTGTCAGGCGAAGGTCATCATGATGAGTGCATCTGTGGGCGGAATCCCCCCGTCCTCCCGATCTGACAGCCATAATTCCGCGGCCCCGCCCGGGGACCCACCCCGACCGCTCGAACCCGGCGAACCCGAGCCCCCGCCCCCACCCCGGCAATGGCCACACCGGCAAGCAGGACGCCGACGCCCCGGCCCGCCTGACCGCACCACGCACCCACCCGGCCCGACCACCACCCGAGCCCCGACGCCGGCCGACGCTTCCCACCCGACGCCCACCGGCGCGGGCCCCGGCGCCCCGGCCCCCGGACAGCCCGACCGCGCAGCCCCGCCCTCCACGTCGACGTCCGAAAATGCCGGCGCCCACGCCCCGACCCCCACCCCTCGGACCGCTCCGCCGCGTCCGATCTTCCGCACGGACCACCAGGCTCACGGGCGGCACGGGCCACACCCACCCCTGGCCGCGCCACCTCACCCCACCAGGCCCGGCCACCACCCACGCCCCGACGCAGACACGGCGGCCCTTTCCACCCCAGGACCACCCGAGCGAGCCCGGCCCCTCGCCCGGGTTCCGCCAGTCGGCGCGGGGTTCGGCCCGGTCAGCGGCTGCCGCGGGCAGGTCCACCACCACGGCCTTTCCGCCGCCCGACCCCGCCCGCGCGAGCCGGTGTCCGCGCTGCCGGCTCTCGCGGATGCCCGTTCGCCCCATTGACGCATCCCCGCCCCGCACCTACCTTCCGTCGAAGCGCTTCGACATCTTTCATCGAAGCGATTCGACTGCACCTTTCGACGATCCGTCCGACTCCCCCGGAGGCGCAGGATGTTGACGGCACGAAGGCGTACGGCGGCGGCTGCGGCGGCTCTGGGCGGAGCCCTGCTCCTGGCCGCCTGTGGCGGTTCGGACAGCGGCCGCGGCGGTGGTGACGGCCGGACCCTCCGGCTCTGGCACTACGAGGGCCCGGACAGCGCCATGGGCGTGGCCTGGAACGCGGCGATCGAGGAGTTCGAGAAGACCCACCCGGGCGTCGAGGTCGAGTTCGAGGAAAAGGGCTTCGAACAGATCCGCAAGACCGCCCCCATGGTCCTCAACTCCTCCGACGCGCCCGACCTCATGGAGTACAACAAGGGCAACGCGACCGCCGGGCTCCTCTCCAGGCAGGGCCTCCTCACCGACCTCACCCCGCAGGTGAAGAAGCACGGCTGGGACAAGAAGCTCAGCGCGGGCGTCCGTACCACCAGCCGGTACGACGCCGACGGCGTCATGGGCTCCGGCGCCTGGTACGGCGTGCCGAACTACGCCGAGTACACGATGGTCTACTACAACAAGGACCTGTTCGCCGAGCACGGCATCGAGGAGCCCACCACGCTCGCCGAACTCACCGCCGCCATGGACGAGTTCGTCGACGCCGGCATCACCCCGCTGGCCAACGCGGGCGCCGAGTACATGGCGCAGCAGTACCTGTACCAGCTGGCGCTGAGCAGGGCGGACCGCGCCTGGGTGGACGCCTACGAGCTGTACGAGGGCGAGGCCGACTTCCGCGACGCCGCGTGGACGTACGGGGCGGAGACCTTCGCCGACTGGGTGGAGAAGGGGTACATCGACGAGAAGTCGACCGGGGCGAAGTCCGAGGACGCGGGCGTCTCCTTCATCCGGGGCAGGACGCCGATCCTGTTCTCGGGGAGCTGGTGGTACGGCAGGTTCCAGGCGGAGAACACCTTCGACTGGGGCACCTTCCTGTGGCCCGGCACGAACCTCACGCTCGGCTCCGGCGGCAACCTCTGGGTGGTCCCCAAGGGCGCGGAGAACAAGGAACTCGCCTACGACTTCATCGACATCACTCTGTCGGAGAAGATCCAGAACCTGCTCGGCGACAAGGGCGGTGTCCCGGTGGCCGCGGATCCGGCCGCCATCACCGACCCCCGGGCCAAGAAGCTGATCGCCGACTTCAACACCCTCTCCGAGAAGGACGGTCTGGCCTTCTACCCGGACTGGCCGGTCCCCGGGTTCTACGACGTCCTCGTCTCCGAGACCCAGAAGCTGATCACCGGCGACAGCGACCCGGACGCCTACCTGGACGCGATCGGGAAGGCGTACGCGAAGGACGTACCGAAGCGATGACGGCGACCGTGGAGCGCCGTGGCTCGTACGCGCTGTTCCTCCTGCCCGGCGCCCTCGCCTTCCTCGCGGTCGTCGTCGTCCCGTTCCTGATGAACACGGGAGCGAGCTTCACGGACTGGCAGGGGGTCGGCAGCCCGCGATGGTCGGGGCTCGCCAACTACCGGGAGCTGCTGGACGACTCCGCCTTCTGGGCGTCGTTCCGGCACAGCCTGTTCATGGTGGTGGCGATGGCCGCCGTGCCCACCGCGCTCGGACTGGTCCTGGCCGCCGCCCTGTTCGACTTCGTCGGCAAGCACTTCGGCAATCGGGTCACCGCCGTGCTGCGGGCCTGCTTCTACCTGCCCCAGGTGCTGCCGATCGCCGTCGCGGGCATCGTCTGGAGCTGGATCCTCGCCCCCGACGGCGGCTCCCTGAACGAGCTGCTGAAGGCGGTGGGGCTCGGCGGTTGGCAGCAGGACTGGCTGGGCGACCCCGACCTCGCCCTGTACACGGTCATGGCCGTGATGGTGTGGGTGCAACTCGGCTTCCCGCTGGTCGTCTTCATGGCGGGGCTGCAGCGCGTCGATCCGGCCCTGTACGAGGCCGCCGAGCTGGACGGGGCCGGCTGGTGGCGCCGCTTCCGGCACATCACGCTGCCGCAGATCCGGCCCGAGATCCATGTGGTCCTGCTGTGGTGCACGATCGCCGCGCTCAAGGTGTTCGGCGCGGTGTACGTCCTGACGAAGGGCGGCCCCGGCGGCGCCACCGACGTGCCGTCGTACTTCTCCTTCACCACGTTCTTCGAGAAGACCCAGGTCGGCTACGGCGCCGCGGTCTCCACCGTCCTGACCGTGATCGTCCTGGCCCTGGCCCTGGCCGGCCTGAGGCTCCAGACCCGCGCCGAGGACGCCGACGAGGGGGCGCCCACGTGACCGTCCGGAACCCGCGCACGACAGCCGTTTGCCGCTTCCCGGTCCTCGCGGCTCTCTGCGTCGCCGCCCTCTTCATGGTCGTCCCGTTCCTGATCGTGGCCCTGAACGCGGTGAAGTCCCCGGCGGAGTACTCGCGCAGCGGCCCGCTCAGCCTCCCCGAGGGCCTCTACCTCGACGGGCTGGAGGACTTCTGGCAGCGGGTCGACTACGGCCGGAAGCTGGTCAACTCGCTGCTGATCAGCGGCTCGGTGGCGGTCCTGGCCGTGGTCCTGTCCGTGCTCAACGCGTACGCGATCGGCATCGGGCGGCTGCGGGGCCGTACCTGGATCCTCGCCTTCTTCGTGCTGGCGAACGTGCTGCCGCAGGAGGCGCTGGTCTACCCGGTGTACTTCCTCGCCAAGGAGGCCGGCCTCTACGACACCCGGCTGAGCGTGGTCATCGTCTTCACCGTGATCCAGGCGGCCTTCGGCACCTATCTGCTCTCCTCGGTCCTCGGGCGGTTCCCCCGCGAGATCGTCGAGGCGGCCCGGATCGACGGCGCGACCAAGTGGCAGATCCTGTGGCGGATCGTCGTCCCCGTCAGCCGGCCCACCCTCGGTGTGCTCCTGGTCTTCTTCTTCATCTGGACCTGGAACGAGTTCCTGCTCCCCCTCGTGATGCTGATCTCCAACGACAACCAGACCGTCTCGGTGGCCCTCGGTGTCCTCCAGGGCCAGCGCCTGATGGACGCCACGATGACCAACGCGGCGGCCCTGCTCGGTCTGCTGCCCGCGCTCGTGTTCTTCCTCCTCTTCCAGCGCACACTCACCCGCGGCATCGCGGTGGGAGCCGTGAAGTAGGCCCCAGGCCCCGGAAAGGAACCCCCACCCATGAAGTTCACCGACGGCTACTGGCTGCTCCGCGAGGGCGTCACCGCGGCCCATCCGGCCGAAGTCCTCGACGTCACCGCCACGGACGGCACCCTGGCGGTGCACGCCCCCACCCAGCCCGTCCGCCACCGCGGCGATCTGCTGAAGGGACCGGTCGTGAGGATCGACGCCCACGCCCCGATGCCCGACGTCATCGGCATCACCTTCACCCACTTCGAGGGCGAACGGCCCCGCGGCCCGCGGTTCGAGCTGACCACCGAGGAGTTCACCCCGCACACCTCCCACGACGACGAGCACGCCACCCTCACCGCCGGAGAGCTGTCGGTCCGTGTGGCCCGCACCGGCCCCTGGCGCGTCGACTTCCTCGCCCACGGCCGCACCCTCACCACCAGCGGGCCCAAGTCGATGGGCATCATGCGCGAGGCGTCCGGCGCCCACCACCTGCGCGAACAGCTCAACCTGGGCGTCGGCACCTCGGTGTACGGCCTCGGCGAACGCTTCGGCCCGCTCGTCAAGAACGGACAGGTCGTCGACGTCTGGAACGCCGACGGCGGCACGGCCACCGAGCAGGCCTACAAGAACGTGCCGTTCTACCTCACCGACGCGGGCTACGGCGTCTTCGTCGACCACCCCGGCAAGGTCTCCTTCGAGGTCGCCTCGGAGGTCGTGTCGCGGGTGCAGTTCAGCGCGGAGACCCAGCGGCTGACGTACTACGTCATCTACGGCCCGACCCCGAAGGAGATCCTCCGCAAGTACACGGCCCTCACCGGCCGCCCCGCCCTGCCGCCGGCCTGGTCGTTCGGCCTGTGGCTGTCGACCTCCTTCACCACCTCCTACGACGAGGAGACGGTGACCTCGTTCATCGAGGGCATGCGGGAGCGCCGGCTCCCGCTGTCCGTCTTCCACTTCGACTGTTTCTGGATGCGCGAGTTCCAGTGGTGCGACTTCGCGTGGGACCCCCGGGTCTTCCCCGATCCGGAGGGCATGCTGGCCCGCCTCAAGCGCCGGGGCCTCAGGATCAGCGTCTGGATCAACCCGTACATCGCCCAGCGTTCCCCGCTGTTCGCGGAGGGCAGGGACCTCGGCCATCTCCTGCGCCGCCCGGACGGCGACGTCTGGCAGTGGGACCTCTGGCAGCCCGGGATGGCGCTGGTCGACTTCACCAGCCCGGCGGCCCGCGAGTGGTACGCCTCGAAGCTGGAGGCGCTGCTCGCCCAGGGCGTCGACTGCTTCAAGACCGATTTCGGCGAGCGGGTGCCCCTGGACGTGGCCTGGTCCGACGGCACCGACCCGGAGCGGATGCACAACTACTACACCTACCTCTACAACCGCACGGTCTTCGACGTCCTGCGCAAGCACCGGGGCGAGGGCGAGGCGGTATTGTTCGCCCGCTCGGCGACCGTCGGCAGCCAGAGCTTCCCCGTCCACTGGGGCGGCGACTGCGAGTCGACGTACGAGGCGATGGCCGAGTCGCTGCGCGGAGGGCTGTCGCTGGGGCTGTCGGGCTTCGGGTACTGGAGCCATGACATCGGCGGCTTCGAGGGGGACCCCGACCCCCGCGCTGTTCAAGCGGTGGATCGCCTTCGGTCTGCTGTCCTCCCACAGCCGGCTGCACGGCTCGTCGTCGTACCGGGTGCCCTGGCTGTTCGACGACGAGTCGGTGGACGTCCTGCGCGCGTTCACCCGGCTGAAGCTCGGCCTGATGCCCTATCTCCACCAGGCCGCCCGCACCGCCCACACCGAGGGCGTCCCCATGATGCGCGCGATGGTGCTGGAGTTCCCGGACGACCCGGCCTGCGCGCATCTGGAACGCCAGTACATGCTCGGCCCCGACCTCCTCGTGGCCCCCGTCTTCAGCGACGAGGGCGACGTCACGTACTACGTTCCCGAGGGCACCTGGACCCGCTTCGCGGACGGCAGGACGGTCACCGGCCCCCGCTGGGTCCGGGAACGGCACGACTTCACCAGCGTGCCGCTCCTGGTCCGGCCGGGCGCGGTCGTCCCGGTCGGCGCGGTGACCGACCGCCCGGACTACGACTACGCCGACGGGGTCACGCTGCGTGCGTACGGTCTGGCCCACGGGGCCCAGGTCACCGTGCCCGTGGGCGACGTGACCTTCACGGTCGTACGGGAGGGGCGGGTGCTGCGGGCGTCGTGCGGTGACCCGAGGGCGCCGTGGGGGCTCGCGGCCGAGGGCCGGGAGGTCCGGGCGCAGGCGGGCACGGGCTTTCTGACGATGGACCTGGACGAGGAGCCGGCCCCCGCGGGAACGAGGAAGGCGTGACGGTGAAGATCACGGACGTGGCCCGGCACGCGGGCGTCTCCCCCAGTACCGTCTCGTACGCCCTGAGCGGCAAGCGGCCGATCTCGGCCGAGACGCGGGCCAGGGTCGAGGCGTCCATCCGTGAGCTGGGCTACCGTCCGCACGCCGGCGCCCGCGCCCTGGCCAGCAGCAAGTCGAACGTGCTGGCGATGGTGATGCCGTTACGGGCCGGGATCCACGTACCCGTGGTGATGCGGTTCGCGGTCTCGGCGGTCACCACCGCACGGGCGCACGACCACGACGTCCTGCTGCTGACGCAGGAGGAGGGCGAGGAGGGGCTGCGACGGGTGGCGGACTCGGCCCTCGTGGACGCGCTGATCGTGATGGACGTCCAACTCCACGATTCCCGGCTGCCGTTGCTGCGCTCCCTGGACCGGCCGTCGGTACTGATCGGCTTCCCCGCCGACCGTTCCGGCCTGACCTGCATCGACCTGGACTTCCGGACGGCGGGCGAGCTGTGCGTGGAGCATCTGGCCGGGTTGGGGCACCACGTGGTGGCCCTGATCGGCTCCCCGCCCGAGGTCTACGTCCGCCAGACCTCCTTCGCCCAGCGTGTCGTCCAGGGCTTCACCTCCGCCGCGACCAGGAACGGCATGTCCTCCACGGTCCATCCCTGCGAGCCCACCCCCGCGGCCGCCCGGGCGGTGGCGGAGCGCCTCCTGCGGGAACACCCGGCCCTGACGGGGGTGGTCATCCACAACGAGGCGGTCCTGGACCCCCTCGTCGACGCCTTCGAGCACCTCGGCCTCCGCGTCCCGGACGACCTCTCGGTCACCGCCCTGTGCCCGGACGACCTCGCCGCGAACCTCCGGGTCCCCCTCACCTGCGTCGCCATCCCGGCCGCGGAGGTGGGCGAGGAGGCGGTCGCTCTGCTGATGCGCAAACTGGCCGGGACCCCCGTGCCCGAGGCCACCCTGCTCCCGCCCCGCCTGACCGTCCGGGCGAGCACGGCCCCCCGCGTGCCGGGGTGACGGCGGGGCGGGACACGGCATGACAAAGCCCCGCTGCCGTACGGCAGCGGGGCTTCGCCCACATGGGAATTGTGGAGATGGCGGGAATCGAACCCGCGTCCAACGGTGTGGAACCAGGGCTTCTCCGTGTGCAGTTCGCTGTGATTTTCTCGGCCCCGGCGATCACGCGAACAAGTCGCCGACGGGCCCAGTCACTGTTAGATTTCCCTCTTCACCCCGTGACCGGGATCAAGGTTTAGTCCCCTAGCTGATGCCAGGATCCGGGTCGGGAACAGCCCCGGGCTGACACTCCTTAATGCAGGAGCGGTCTCGTCGCTACCTGAGATCAGGCGGCGAGGGAGAACTGCTGCTGCGGAGAATCGCTCTTGGAATTGGCGATTATTTTTTTCGGCCTGTGGTTAACGAGATCGTGGCCGCTTCCTCGACACGCTTCCCCTGCCTCGACATCCGCTGTCGAAACCGATCATCCCCATGTTGTTTTTTCAATCCTCCGAAGAGGCCCTCCGAGGAGGGTGTGCGCACCCGCTGTGAGGTGCGGATGCCATCGTACGTGACCAACGCGAGCGCGTGCCACCGTATTCCTCCCGGGCGGGCCGGAGACTACGCGCGCTGCTTCCGCTTGGCCGCCGCGATCGCCCGGTCCGTCTCCCGCCGGTCCTGCTGCTCGCGCAGCGTCTGCCGCTTGTCGTACTCCTTCTTTCCCCGCGCGAGAGCGATCTCGGCCTTCGCCCGGCCGTCCTTGAAGTACAGGGCGAGGGGCACGATCGTGTGACCCGTCTCCTGCGCCTTGGCCTCCAGCTTGTCGATCTCCTCGCGGTGCAGCAGCAGCTTCCGCTTGCGGCGCGCGGAGTGGTTGGTCCAGCTGCCCTGGTGGTACTCGGGGATGTGGGCGTTGTGCAGCCATGCCTCTCCCCGGTCGATCTGGACGAAGCCGTCGGCCAGCGAGGTCCGGCCCTCGCGCAGCGACTTGACCTCCGTGCCGGTGAGCACGAGCCCGGCCTCGTAGGTGTCGATGATCGCGTAGTCGTGCCGGGCCTTCTTGTTCTGGGCGACGATCTTCTTCTTGCCGCCCTTCTCGCCGTCCCGGCCCTTGGTGGCCGCCCCGCCCTGCTTGGGCTGGGACTCCTTCGGTACGTACATTCCCTTGCTCATAGTGCCGCCCATTTTCGCACTACGAAGGGGGTCCGCGGGAAGCCGATTAACGAGGGCGGCTCACTGCCCGAGTCCGCTCAGCACGGTCTCGGCCCGCTGGAGGGCGTCCTCGTCCGCTTCGAGGTCGGGGGTGATGCCGCGGCCGTCGACGCCCCGGCCGGAGGGGGTGCGGTAGTGGCCGACGGTCAGTTCGGCGACGGAGCCGTCGGGCAGGCGGCTCGGCATCTGCACCGAGCCCTTGCCGAAGGTGCGGGAGCCGACGACCACCGCGCGGCCCCGGTCCTGCAGCGCTCCGGTGAGCAGCTCGGCCGCGCTCATCGTGCCGCCGTCGACCAGCACGACCAGCGCTCTGGCGGTGTCGCCGCCGGGTTCGGCGTGCAGGGCCCGCTGCTCGCCGTTGACGTCGTAGGTGGCGACGAGGCCGCCGTCGAGGAAGGCGGAGGCGGCGGTGACCGCCTCGGCGACCAGACCGCCGGAGTTGCCACGGAGGTCGAGGACGAAGCCCGCCGAACCCGCGGACCGCTCGACGGCCTCGCGTACGACGTCCCCGGAGCCCTTGGTGAACGCGTCGACGGTGATGACACCGACCCCGCCGGCGGTACGGCTCACGGTCACGTCCTCGGTGGACAGCCGGGCCCGGCGCAGGGTCTCGTGGAGGGTTCGGGAGCCGCGCCGCAGCTCCAGCGACACCTCCGTACCGGCGGCCGCGCTCTCGGGGGTGCCGGTGTTCCCGGTCCCCCCGTCGATCGCGTCGCCGCGGAGTAACGAGACGACCTCGGTGACCGGACGTCCGTCGACCTTCTCCCCGTCGACGCCGACCAGCCGGTCGCCCGCGCGGATCCCGGCGTCGGCGGCGGGGGAGCCGTCCTGCACCCGGGCCACCTCGACGTGGCCGTCGCGCCGCAGCCGGGCCCAGAGGCCGACACCGGTGTACTCGCCGTCGAGGGCCTCCTCGAACTGCTCGTACTCGCCCTCGGAGTAGACCGCGCCCCACCGGTCGCCGCTGCGGCTGACGGCCCGCTCGGCGGCCTCCACCGGGGACTCACCCTCGGCCATGGCCGCCGCGGCGGCGTCGGCGACGTCCTGCTCCCGGCCGGCCGGGGCGGAGCGGGAGGGCTTCACGACGGCGGCCGTCCCGCCGGGCGGGTCGTCGAAGCAGCCGGTCGCGGCGCCCGTGGCGAGCACACTCGCGAAAACGAGGGTCAGGGCGGCCCCGCGGCGGATGCGGCGGGGCTGGGAAAACAGGTCGCGGCCTGACATGTCGGCGAGTCTAGGACAACGCGAAGGGCCGTACCGCTCCTTGCCGGTACGGCCCCAGGGGCATGCGTCACACCTTCAGGTACTTGCGCAACGCGAAGAAGGCGGCCAACGCGGGCATCAGGAAGCTCGCCGCGAGGATGAGCGGCAGCTTGGTCAGCACGGCGTCCCAGCCGACGAAATTGATCAGTGGCAGGTTCTGGGACAGTGACACCCCGTTGTCGATCACGAAGTACTGCCCGAGGATCAGGAAGGCACAGGCGATCGTGCCGCCGATGATCCCGGCGACGGCGGCCTCCATGATGAACGGCGCCTGGATGTAGAAGCCGGAGGCGCCGACCAACCGCATGATCCCCGTCTCACGCCGGCGGCTGAAGGCCGAGACACGCACCGTGTTGACGATCAGCAGCAGCGCCACGATCAGCATGACGGCCATGACACCGCGCGCCGCCCAGTTCAGATAGCCGAGCAGCCGGAAGAGGTTGTCCAGGATGCCCTTCTGGTCCTGCACCGACTGCACACCGTCACGGCCGTTGAAGGCGCTCGCGATGACCTGGTACTTCTCCGGGTCCTTCAGCTTGATCCGGTACGACTCCTGCATCTGGTCCGGAGTGAGGCTGCTGGCCAGCGGGGAGTCGCCGAACTGCTCCTTGTAGTGCTTGTACGCCTCGTCCTGCGACTCGTGCTCGACGTTCTCGACGACCCCCATCTTGTCGAGATCGGACTTGATCTGCTTCTTCTGCTCGGTCGTGACCGCGCCCTTGGCGCAGTTGGGGTCGGACTCCGCGTCACTCTTGTTGCAGAGGAAGACCGAGACGTTGACCTTGTCGTACCAGTAGCCCTTCATCTGGCCGACCTGGTCGCTCATCAACAGCGATCCGCCGAACAGGGCGAGGGACAGGGCGACGGAGACGATGACGGCGAAGGTCATCGTGAGGTTGCGACGGAGACCGACACCGATCTCCGACAGGACGAACTGGGCGCGCATGGCGTTCCGCTAAGCCTTTCCGTGGGCGGGGGCGGTCAGTGCTGGTAGCCGTAGACGCCGCGTGCCTGGTCGCGGACGAGGCGGCCCTTCTCCAGCTCGATGACGCGCTTGCGCATCTGGTCCACGATGTTCTGGTCGTGGGTCGCCATCACCACGGTGGTACCCGTCCGGTTGATCCGGTCGAGCAGCTTCATGATGCCGACGGAGGTCTGCGGGTCGAGGTTGCCGGTGGGCTCGTCCGCGATGAGGAGCTTCGGCCGGTTCACGAAGGCCCGCGCGATGGCCACGCGCTGCTGCTCACCACCGGACAGCTCGCCGGGCCGGCGCTCCTCCTTGCCACCGAGGCCGACCAGTTCCAGCACCTGCGGCACGGACTTGCGGATCTCGCCGCGCGACTTGCCGATGACCTCCTGGGCGAAGGCGACGTTCTCACCGACCGTCTTGTTCGGCAGCAGCCGGAAGTCCTGGAACACCGTCCCGAGCTGGCGGCGCATCTGCGGCACCTTCCAGTTGGACAGGCGCGCGAGATCCTTGCCCAGGACGTGCACCTGTCCCTGGCTGCACCGCTCCTCGCGGAGGATCAGCCGCAGGAAGGTGGACTTGCCGGAGCCGGACGACCCCACGAGGAACACGAACTCGCCCTTCTCGACCTCCAGGGACACATCCCTGAGTGCGGGGCGGGTCTGCTTGGGGTAGACCTTGGACACGTTGTCGAATCGGATCACGGATGCACCACAAGCCGTCGGGAATGGATGGACGAGACTGTACCGCCCCCGGCCCGGTGAGGGGCGCGGGGAAGTGCGCGACGAGCCCCCACGGGCTCCCGGCGGCGTGACGGGGGGCACCCTCCCCTTTCCCGGGCCCCCGCGCAACCTCCCGGGGAACCTGGCACAGTGGTGGGGAGGAACGGTCCGCTTCCGCGAAGCGTTGAGGTATGTGTGAGGCCATTGCAAGGAGGGCGAGGCGCATGACGTACGACCGGTTGGTGTGCGCGAACTGCGCGTCCCCCGTCGCCGAGGGCCGCTGCCATGTGTGCCGGGCCAGCCGCGAGCGACTCCAGCAGGAGAACCCCTTCGCGAGCCTGAGCCCCATGACCTTGATCGCCCTCCTGGCGATCCTGATAGCGGCGGTGGCGCTGCTGGCGCACCAGACGGCATAGAGAGCGGCACAGAGGTACGACGAAGGCCCGGGGCTGGCTGCCCCGGGCCTTGCGTCTGTGTACGGCTGTGCGCGCGATCGCGGACGATCAGGCGGCCGCGCCGCGGCCGACCATCAGGCGCGGCAGCAGACGGAAGCCGATACCGCCGGCGATCATCGTGGCGGCACCGATCACCAGGAACGCGGTCTCGGTGGCACCGGTCTCGGCCAGCTCGCCGCTGCCGGCGCCCTGGGCCTGCGTCTCCGAGCCCGTGTCCGTGAGTGCCGAGGAGCCCTCCTGCTGGACGGCCTCGTCGTTGCCACCGTCGGGGTCGGTGCCACCGGAGGTGGAGCCGCCGTCGGTGGAACCGCCGGAGGTGGAGCCGCCGTCGGTGGAGCCGCCCGAGGTCGAGCCGCCGTCCGTGGAACCGCCGGAGTTGGAGCTGCCGTTGGAGGAGCCACCGGAGTTCGAACCACCGGAGTTCGAGCTGCCGTTGGACGTCGAGCCGCCGGAGTTCGAGCTGCCGTTGGAGGAGCCACCGGAGTTCGAGCTGCCGTTGGACGTCGAGCCGTTGGACGACGAGCCGTTGGAGGTCGTGCCCTCGGACGTGGTGCCCTCAGAGGTCGTGCCCTCGGAGGTCGTGCCCTCGGACGTGGTGCCTTCGGAGGTCGTCCCCTCGGAGGTCGTCCCCTCGGAGGTCGTCCCCTCGGAGGTCGTCCCCTCGGAGGTCGTCCCCTCGGACGTGGTGCCTTCGGAGGTCGTGCCCTCAGAGGTCGTGCCCTCAGAGGTCGTGCCCTCGGACGCACCGATGCTGGTGCCCTCGGTGTCGTTGCCGGTCTGGACCGAGACACCGGCCTCGACGGAACCACCGTCGTCGGTGCTGACGCCGACGCCGACACCGAGGTCCAGCGCGGAAGCGGCACCCGCGGCGGTCAGCGACGCGCCGGCGGCGATCACGGCACCGGCGGCTATTCGCGCCACGCGGATCCGCGTCTTCTTCGTCATATGGCTGCTACCCCCAGTAGCTATCAGTAGATGGAGCAGCGCCCGGGGCCGCGATCAACGGGAGCAGTCGGTTGGGTCGAAGTCCCCCGGTTCACATGCACCCCAGTAATGCGCATGCCATACGCCAGACTTCCCAGTTTTCGCAGCAACGTCAAGGTCGTTGCGCGCGCGATGTCCCGTTCACCGCATTTGGTCACGACAACGACATGTGAGTGTGACGCACTACCCAGACATCCCCCCACACACATGGCAACCGCCTTCCGATGGAAGGCGGTTGCCATGTCGACAAAGCTCTGTTTCGGGGCGTCCTACTTGTCCTGCTGCTTGCGCCAGCGAATTCCGGCCTCCAGGAAGCCCTCGATCTCGCCGTTGAACACGGCCTCGGGGTTGCCGACTTCGTACTCGGTGCGGAGGTCCTTGACCATCTGGTACGGGTGCAGGACGTACGAACGCATCTGGTTGCCCCAGGAGTTGCCGCCGTCTCCCTTGAGCGCGTCCATCCTGGCCTGCTCCTCCTGCCGGCGCCGGTCGAGGAGCTTGGCCTGGAGGACGTTCATCGCGGACGCCTTGTTCTGGATCTGCGAACGCTCGTTCTGGCAGGAGACCACGATGCCGGTGGGGAGGTGGGTCAGCCGCACCGCGGAGTCGGTGGTGTTGACGCCCTGGCCGCCGGGCCCGGACGAGCGGTAGACGTCCACGCGCAGCTCGGACTCGTCGATCTCGATGTGGTCCGTCTGTTCGACCACGGGCAGTACCTCGACACCGGCGAAGGAGGTCTGGCGCCGCCCCTGGTTGTCGAACGGCGAGATGCGCACGAGACGGTGCGTGCCCTGCTCCACCGAGAGCGTGCCGTAGGCATACGGCACCTGTACGGCGAAGGTGGTCGACTTGATGCCGGCCTCCTCCGCGTACGAGGTCTCGTAGATCTCGGTCTTGTAGCCCTTCTGTTCCGCCCAGCGCAGGTACATCCGCTGCAGCTTCTCGGCGAAGTCGGCGGCGTCCACGCCACCGGCCTCGGCGCGGATGTTGACGAGGGCCTCACGGGAGTCGTACTCGCCGGACAGGAGGGTACGGACCTCCATCTCGTCCAGCGCCTTCCGGACGGAGGCCAGCTCCGACTCGGCCTCGGCGCGGGTGTCCGGGTCGTCCTCCTCCTCAGCCATCTCGAAGAGGACACCGAGGTCGTCGATCCGACCGCGCAGCGCCTCCGCCTTCCTGACCTCGGCCTGGAGGTGGGAGAGCTTGCTGGTGATCTTCTGCGCCTCGTCCGGGTTGTCCCACAGGGACGGCGCGGCCGCCTGCTCCTCGAGCACGGCGATGTCTGCCCTCAGTTTGTCGAGGTCCAAAACGGCCTCGATCGACTCCATGGTCGAGGAGAGGGACTTCAGCTCTTCGGATACATCGACGACTGCCACGCCCCCAGCGTAACGGCTCCGCCGGGTGAGCCATGCGGGGTGCCGGGTACGTCGTCGGCCGCGGCCCGGCGGGAGCCGGTCGCGCAGTTCCCCGCGCCCCTTGATGCATGGGGTGAGCCCGGGTTACCAGGGGG
>NZ_JBHVDD010000032.1:0-90471 GCF_042802995.1 Streptomyces sp. NPDC057438 | reverse complement strand
GGGGAGTTGCGTACCGCGTGGAGAAGGCGTCGTACGAGGCTCCGTCACCAGGTGACGGGCAACGCGGTGATGCCGTGGACGAGCATCCCGGACGGCCGGGGCAGCTCCTCCGGCGCCACGGCCAGCTTGAGTGTCGGGAAGCGCTTGATGAGCGTGCCGATCGCTATCTGGAGCTCCAGCCGGGCGAGGCCGGAGCCGATGCAGTAGTGCGGGCCGTGGCTGAAGGCGAAGTGCGGGTTCGTCGGCCGGTGGAAGTCGAGCCCGTCCGGGTCGCTGAACTGGTTCGCGTCCCGGTTGGCCGACGCCAGGCCCGGCAGCACGGCGCTGCCCGCCGGAATCAGCACGCCGCCGAGCTCGACGTCCTCCGTGGCGATCCGGAGCAGCGCCTCGTCGCCGGGCGGGTAGGCGCGCAGCATCTCCTCCATGGCGTTGCCGATCAGCTCCGGCTCGGCGCGCAGGGCGGCCAGTTGCTCGGGGTGCGTGAGCAGCGCGACCACGCTGTTCGCGATCTGGTTGACCGTCGTCTCGTGGCCGGCCACCAGCAGGCTGATGCCCAGGAAGATCAGCTCCTCGTGGCTGAGCCGGTCCCCGTCCTCGTCGTGGATCTGGACCAGCGCCGAGAGCAGGTCCTCACCGGGGTTCTCGCGCTTGGCCTCGACGAGTTCGGAGAGGTACGTGAACAGCCCGATCTGGGCCTCCAGCATCTCGTCCTTCGTCCGCGAGGTGGTGGCCAGGAAGGCGCTCGCCCAGGCGGCGAACTTCTCCCGGTCGTCGAAGGGCACGCCCAGCAGCTCGCAGATCACGATCACCGGGAGCGGGAAGGCCAGGGCCGGGATGAGGTCCAGCGGGCCCTCCTGCTCGGCCATCGCGTCCAGCAGGGCGTCCGTGTGCTCCTGGATCCGCGGGCGCAGGGCCGCGACCCGGCGGGCGGTGAACTCCCTGGAGACCAGCTTGCGCACCCGGGTGTGCTCGGGCGGGTCCATGTTGAGCAGGCTCTTGAACTTCTGCGGGGCTGCTGCCAGCCGGGGGGCGCCGTCCTCCAGCGTGGCGGCCCGGCTGAACCGCTGGTCCGACAGGACGGTGCGGACCTCGTCGTACGTGGTGACCAGGAAGGCCTGGTCGCCGCTGGGCATCCGCACCTTGGACACGGGGCAGGTCTCCCGCAGCTCCTTGTACACCGGGCAGGCCTGCATCGCGGAGGGCCGCTCGAAGGGGTAGGGGCGTACCGCCTCGTCGTCGTGGGCGGAGTGCGCGGGAGCCGTGTCGGGTGCTGTCTCGGGCTGTGCGGTCATGGTGGTGAGTCCTCTTCGTAGCACGTCGGGGTCAGGCTGCGGGGTCGGGCCGGAGCAAGGTCCGGAGCAAGGCGCGGGGCAGGGCGGCGGGGTCAGACCTCGGACGGGTCGGCCGCGAGGCGGGCGGCGGGCGCGGTGGGCGTCGTGGGCGCCACCCGCACGACGGTGCGGCCGGTGCGGTGCGCCTCCTGGAGCGGGTAGTAGATGCCCGCGACGATCCGCCGCTTCAGGGCGTCGTTGGAGCTCACCAGCCGGTAGGCGAGCCCCCGCAGCGCCACCGGCACGGTGCCGGAGAGCGCGAACGCGCGTTCCTGGCGCAGCTGCAGGTCACGGGAGCGGGCCACGGCCTGCTCCCGCTCGTGCTGGAAACGTTCGGTGGCCTTCAGCAGCGCCGGCCGCTGGTCGCCGGAGCCCCGCAGGACGGGAGCGACCAGGGGCGCGAGCATCACGGCGTCGGTGATGGCGTGGTTCACGCCTTGCCCGAGCACCGGTGTCAGCGTGTGCGCCGCGTCGCCGATGAGGACCAGGCCGGGCATGGACCAGCGGTGCACGACCGTGGTGAAGATGTCCAGCATGGAGGTGTCGGACCAGCTGGTGACGGACTCCCGCACCTCCTGGGAGATCTCGGGGGCGAGCTCGTCGATCCGCTCGTACAGCGCGGGCAGACCCTGCCCTCGCATCTCCCGCAGGCCGCCCTTGGGGATGTTGAAGCCGACCCGTACCAGGTCGGGCACGGTGGGGATGAACAGGCCGTGCCGGTTCCCCAGGATCCGCACCCGGTAGGTGTGCGGGTCCCAGACCTCGGGCACCGGCACCTTGAACCAGACGAAGTCCCGCTCCAGCGGGATCTTCTCGTACGGCAGGCCCGCCATCTGACGCACCTTGCTGAACCGGCCGTCCGCGCCCACCGTCAGCGCGGCCCGCACCTCGACGTCCCCCTCGGGGCCGCGGACCCGGACACCGGTCACGGCCTCGCCGTCCCGCAGCAGTTCCACCGCGGTGCTCCGCCGCAGCAGGGTGAACCCCGGAAGCGAGGCACCCTCCTCGGCCAGCGCCGTCAGCAGCGGCGGCTGCGGAAGCTCCATCGGGTAGCGGCACGGCTGGTCGAATCCGGAGAAGTCGGCGTCCAGCACCACCCGGCCGCCGTCCATGATCTGCATCCGGCGGGTTTCCAGGGTCTGGTCGCGGACCTTGTCCAGAATCCCCAGACGTTCCAGCAGCCACACCGAGTCGGGTGAGATCGACTCACCGCGGAAAGAGCGGTCGAAGTGGCCGCTCTGTTCCACGACGACGACCTCGACCGAGCGGCGGGCCAGTTCGAGGCCGAGTGTCATCCCCGCCGGTCCGCCGCCGATGATGCACACCTGGGTGCGCACCGCCGCGTTCCCGGCCGGCCTGGCCCTGTCAGATCCCGTCACGGGCTGTCCCTCCTGCACGTCGGCCCCTCGTCGGGGAGAAGTCGGCCTCACGGCCCAGGGGGAGGCCCGACGGCGTCGCGCGCCGTCGGCCGCCTCCCCGGCGGCTCCGCCCGGGGCCCCCGGGGCGGAGCCGCACCACGCCGTGGCGCGGATCGGCCGGACACGGGGCGGTCCCGGCCGAGGCTCGTCGTACGCGGCGCCGCCATGCTTCGGGCGCCTCCTAAAGCCGGTCTTGCGTCCTTCGCCGCCGCGCGGGCCCGACAGGGCCGCCGCACCAGGCCGACGAGGGCTGTCGCCGGGACTTCAGCGGAAATACAGCGCCGTGCCCGATCCTGGCCGTCGCGCGTGACGGTCGGCGGGAGCGTTCCGGCCGATGCGGATCACCGCGCCCGCCCGCGCGCCCCCCACCAGCCCGTCCCGGGCAGCCAGCGCATCCTCCACGGCCCTGCGGATCACGGCCCGCAGACGGGAGGAAGAAGGAAGGAATCATGTTCTCCGCTCTGGGCTCGGCCCTTCACCGCCGAAGGATCGCCGTACTCCTCCTGTCCCTCCTGGTCACCGCCCTGGCCACGGTCTACGGCGGCACCGTGGCGGAGAAACTCTCCAACGGCCTGTCCGACTACGACGATCCGGGCGGCGGCAACGTCGCCGCTCGCGAGATCATCGAACGGGCCACGGGCAGCGACCCCCAGCAGGGCCACGTCCTGCTGGTACGCACCGACGAGCGGATCGGGGCCACCACCGCCCCGCCGAAGGCGGTCACCGCCGCCGTGGAGCTGCTGCGGTCCCGCCCCGAGGTCGAGGCGGTGGTGGACTACACCTCCCCCGACGGCGCCGCGCTCATCGCCCGTGACGGCCGCAGCACCGTGGTCGTGGGTGCCGTGGGGTCGCTGACGGACGCCGAGAGCGTACGGGCCGAGGCGGCCCTGCAGAAGGCCATCGAGGACGACCCGGCCCTGCGCGGCCGCACCTGGCTCGGCGGCGCCACCCCCGGCCACGTCCAGGTCGCCGAGGTCTCGGACACCGACCTGACCCAGGCCGAACTCCTCGCCACCCCGGTGATCCTGGTGGTCCTCTTCGTGGTCTTCCGGGGCCTGGTCGCCGCCCTGATCCCGTTGCTGGGCGGCATCGTCTCGCTGCTGCTGACCATGGCGGGCCTGCGCGTCGCCACCGAGTTCATGAACGTCTCCACCGGCGCGATGAGCCTCGCCTTCGCCCTGGGGCTCGGCCTGTCCATCGACTTCGGCCTGCTGCTCGTCTCCCGCTACCGCGAGGAACTCGCGGAGCGGGGACCGGGCGCGGAGGCGGTACTGCGGACCGTCGCCACCGCGGGCCGCACCGTGCTGTTCAGCGCCCTCACGGTGGCCGCGGCGCTCGCCGCGCTGACCGCCTTCCCGCAGCCCTATCTGCGGTCCATGGGCCTGGCCGGCGTCATCACCGTGGTGTCCGCGGCCCTGTTCGCCCTCCTCGGTCTGCCCCCGCTGCTGGCCGTCCTGGGCAGGCGGGTCAACTCCCTCGCCCCGCGCCGCTGGCAGCGCACGGCCGGTGCCGCGCGCGCCACCGAAGGGCGCTGGTACCGCGTCGCGCAGACCGTGATGCGCCGCCCGGCGGTGTTCGCGCTCCTCGCCACGGCGGTGCTGCTGGTGATCGCCTCGCCGCTGCTGGGCGTCCGCTTCACCGGCGTGGACCCCACGCTGCTGCCCCAGGAGACCAGCGCGGGCAAGGTGGCCGCGGTGCTCGACGAGGAGTACGACTCCCGGGCCACCTCGCCCCTGCAGATCGTCCTGGAGACGGACGGCGCCCCGGACGCGTCCCGGCTCGGCGACTACACGGAACGGATCGGCGCCGTACCCGGTGTCGAGGCGGTGGGCACCCCCGTCGAACTGGACGACCGGCACTGGGAGATCGACGCCGTCCTCGCGGAGGACCCCCTGTCCGACACGTCCCTCGACGCCGTCGGCACCGTCCAGGACCTGGCTGCCCCGTACCCCGCCCGGTACACCGGCCGGACGGCGGACTTCCTGGCACAGCGTCAGAGCATCGCCGACAGCCTGCCCCTGGCCGGCGGCATCCTGGTCGGTGTCACCCTGTTGCTGCTTTTCGCCTTCTCCGGCTCGGTGGTGCTGCCGCTGAAGGCCCTGCTGATGAACCTGCTGTCCACCGGGGCCGCGTTCGGCTTCCTGGTGTGGGTGTTCCAGGACGGCAACCTCGGGTTCTCCGCGCAGACCGGGCTGGAGGCGACCACACCCGTCCTGGTCTTCGCGCTCGCCTTCGGACTGTCCACGGACTACAACGTCTTCCTGCTGAGCCGTATCAAGGAGGCCCGGGCGCAGGGCCTGGACAACCGTGAGGCGGTGGCCCAGGGGCTGTCCCGCACCGGCGGGATCGTGACCTCGGCGGCCGTCCTGTTCTGTGTGCCCGTGGGCGCGCTGGCGATGTCCCGCCTGGTGTTCATCCAGGAACTGGGCCTGGGCGCGGCGTTCGCCGTCCTCATCGACGCGACCGTGGTCCGGGCCTTCCTCGTCCCCTCCCTCATGGCCCTCCTCGGCGCCGCCAACTGGTGGGCCCCGTCCCCGCTGCGCGCTCTGCACCGCGCGCTCCGCCTCGACCGGATGGACCACGCCGACACCCCCGAGCCCGCCCCCGCGCCGGCTCCCGACAGGGCGTCCGCAACCGTCGGCTGACGAGAGCCGGGCGGTACGGCCCGGGCCCGGGTGCCGTCCGAGGCCCCGGGCCCGGGTGTCCCGTGATCACCGAAGTACGACGCGTCCACGACGACGAAAGGCCGCCCGCCCATGCCGAAGGTCAGCGAGGCCCACCGGGACGCCCGTCGCCGGCAGATCCTGGACGCCGCCCGTGCCGTGTTCGCCGAGAAGGGGTTCGTGCGGGCCTCCACCGGCGACATCGTGGCGCGGTCGCGGCTGTCCAGCGGCGCGATCTACAGCTACTTCCCGAGCAAGGACCACCTCGTCCGGGCCGTGTGCGAGGACACCATCGGCCGGGCGCTGGAGCAGGTCACCTCGCCGGACCTGTCCGCGTCGCCGCAACGCGTCCACGGCACCGGCGACGGGCGCGAACACGCGCGGCTGATGGCGCAGATCTGGGGCGAGGCGGCCGTCTCCCCGAGCCTGGCGGAACAGGTCCGCGGCCATCTGGCCACCGCCCACGAGAAGGCCGCCGGCCTCATCCGCGACGAACGCGGCGGGCACGGCCTCTGCGACGACGCGCACGCCACCGGCGCGGCGAACGTGCTCCTGGCCCTCCTCACCGGGTACACCCTGCGCCTGGCCATGGGCGACGAGGCGAACCCCGACGCGTACGTCCGGGCGATCCACACCCTCATCAGAACGCCCTGACGCCCCCGTTGGGCGGCCGGGCCGGCGCGGACACCGGTCGCGGCGGATCCGGCGTCGCCGACCCGGTCAGGGCGCGGGCGGCAACCCCAGCCGCACGGCGGCGAGTCGCAGGGCCTCGACCAGGGCCGACGTCCGGGGCTGCGGGCCGGACGGCGAGGCGGGCCAGACCGCGGCGATGCGGCGGTGGCCCGCGACCTGGACCGTCGGGAGGGCCACGGTCTCCGGCGGGGCGTCGGTGAGGGCGAGCGTGGGGACGACGGCCGCGCCCAGGCCCGCCCGGACCAGGGCGAGCGCGGTGGGGAACTCCAGGGCCGTGTGCGCGCGGCGCGGGGTGAAGGCGTACTGGGCGGAGATACGGTCCAGTGCCCGACCGCAGGCCGTGCCGGCCGGGGCGGCTACCCAGGGACGGTCGGCCAGATCCCTGACCGAGCGGGGCGACGGCGACCAGTCGGCGGGGGTGATCACCCGGTACGCGTCGTCGGCGACCGCCGCGGACGCCAGGTCGCGCCCCTGCTCGGCCGGGCCGGGATCGGCACCGTCGTACTCGACGACCAGCAGGTCCAGGCCGCCGGTGCGCAGGTCGCGCAGGGCCCCCGGGCCCTCCGCCTCCACCACCCGCGGTTCCAGACCCGGATGGGTGCGGGCGAGCGCGTCGAGGGCGGGGACGAGCAGGTGGCACACCGCGGAGGAGAACGCGGCGACCGTCACCGGCCCCGTCGAACGGCCCGTCAGCTCGGCGAGTTCCCGGCGGGCCTCGGCGAGCTCGTGCTCGATGCGTCCGGCCCGCGCCGCCAGCAGTCGCCCCGCCGGGGTCAGCCCCGCCCGGCGCCGCGAACGGTCCACCAGCGGCTGGCCCACCTCCCGCTCCAGCTGCGCCAGATGCTGTGACACGGCCGAGGGCGTCAGATGCAGCACCTTCGCCGCGTCCACCACTCCGCCGCGCAACGCCACCGCACGCAGGACGCGCAGCCGACGGGGGTCCAGTTCCATAAGCCGTACTGTAGCGCCGCTTCAGTAAGTCTTGCTTGTGGTGAAGTGGCACTGCAGGGAGGATGAGGGCATGAGTGAGTACGGCGATGACCAGGGCGGGAACGGCGGCGCACGGCACGGGGGCGACGGCCGGAGCACGCACGGCGAGCAGTGGCGGATCCGGTTCGACGCCGAGGTGACCTTCGGCAACGGCGGCGGGCTGCAGACCCGGGGCTTCCTGCTGGACGTGCCGGACCCGGAGATCGGCGACGGCGACCTGGCCGAGCTGTTCGTCCGGCATCTCGGGCTGCTCATGGTCGACAAGGTGCACGTCAGCGGCCGGGAAGCGGTACGGGAGCCGCACAAGGGCTCGCGGGGGGTGGCGGGCACCGCCGCCGGACCGGGGAGGTCCGCGCGGGGGACGGGCGGCCGCCGGGTCGTCGACCTCAGCCACTCCATCCGGCACGGCATGACCACCTACCCCGGCCTGCCCGGCCCGGAGATCGGCGACCACCTGAGCCGGGAGGCGTCACGCGCGGTGTACGCGCCCGGCACCGAGTTCGCCATCGGCCGTATCTCGATGGTGTCCAACACCGGCACCTACATCGACAGCCCCTTCCACCGCTTCGGCGGCGGACACGACCTCGCCGCCCTGCCGATCGACACGTTCACCGACCTCGACGGCGTCGTCGTCCGCGTCCAGGACACCGGGAGCCGGGCCGTGGGCCGCGAGGCGCTGCTGCCGTACGACCTCTCCGGGCGGGCGGTGCTGATCCACACCGGCTGGGACCGGCACTGGGGCACGGACCGCTACGGGCACGGCCACCCCTACCTCACCGCCGACGCCGTCGACCTGCTGGTCGGACAGGGCGCCGCCCTCGTCGGCATCGACTCCCTCAACATCGACGACACCGACGACGGCACCCGCCCCGTCCACACCGGCCTGCTCGCCGCCGGTATCCCGGTCGTGGAGCACCTGCGGGGCCTGGAGCAACTGCCCCCGCAGGGCTTCCGGTTCCACGCGGCGCCCCCGGCCGTCGAGGGCATGGGCACCTTCCCGGTACGGGCGTACGCGGTGCTGGACGACCCGTGCGGCGCGGATCGCGCGCAGGTCCCCTCACGGGAGTCCTAGGCTGACCGGGTGACCGATCTCGACATCAAGCGCGTGGACGGCACCGCCGGCGACGAGGAACTCGAAGCCTGGCGGTACGTCCACAATGCGATCATCCCCACGCACCCGCTCTCGCTCGACGACGTCCGGCAGCGGGCCGCGCGCAACGAGCTGGAACTCGCGTACGCCGACGGCGTGCTCGTCGGCAACTCCACGGTCCGCCCGCCCGACGGGGACCCGGCGACGGCCACCGTCATCGCGCGCGTGCTCGCCGAACACCGCGGGCGCGGATACGGCGGGCGGCTGTACGAGCGGGCGGTGCGGCGGGCGCGGGAACTGGACGCCCGGGTGATCGAGACCTGTGTCCTCGCGTCGAACGAGGACGGCCTGCGGTTCGCGCTCGGCCGCGGCTTCGTGGAGACCGAGCGCTACCTGCTCGACGGCGACACGATCCCGTACATCGACCTCCGCCTCGCGGAGGCGCCGGCCTCCTAGAGCTTCCCCGCGATGTCCAGCGCGGCCACGTACCCGAACGTCATCGCGGGCCCGATCGTCGACCCGGCGCCCGCGTAACTGCGGCCCATCACGGCGGCGCTGGCGTTGCCCGCCGCGTACAGGCCGGCGATCACCGAGCCGTCCGGGCGCAGGACGCGGGCACGGGCATCGGTGAGGAGGCCGCCCTTGGTGCCGAGGTCGCCCGGGACGATGCGCAGGGCGTAGTAGGGCGGCAGCCACAGGGGCGCAAGACAGGAGTTCGGGCGCACGGACGGGTCCGTGTAGTAGTGGTCGTAGGCGCTGTCGCCCCGCCCGAAGTCCGTGTCGTCCCCTTGCCGGGCAAGGGAGTTGAAGCGGTCGACGGTGGAACGGAGGGCGGCGGCGGGGACACCGATCGCGCCGGCCAGCGCGTCGACCGTCCACGCCTTGTGGACGGCCCCGGCGTCGTACCACTCGTCCGGGAACGGGAAGGTCGGCACGATGTCCTTGAACAGGTACCGGTTGCGGTAGTTCTGGTCGACGATCAGCCAGGCCGGGATGTGCGAGGCGGACGGCGTGTCCTTCTCGTACATGGTGTGGACGACATCGCTGTACGGCCCCGCCTCGTTGACGAACCGCGCACCGGCCCCGTTGACCAACAGCCCACCGGGCAGGGTGCGTTCGGCGAGACAGAACCAGGCCTGCCCCGGGGTGTCGATGGCCGGACCCCACCAGGCGTCGTCCATGAGCGCGAGATCGGCACCGGCCCGCCGGCCGGCCCGGATCCCGTCCCCGGTGTTCTCCTTCGCCCCCACCGTCCACCGCGTCCCCACGGGCTGCTCCTGGTACTGCGCCCGCATGGCCGCGTTGTGCTCGAAGCCACCGGAACCGATGATGACGCCGCGCCGGGCACGGACGAGTCCGGGGGAGCCGTTGCGGCTGACGACCACACCGGTCACGGCCCCGTTCTCCGTGGACAGGTCGGTCAGCGGGGTGTCGAGCCACACCGGGACATCGGCGCGGAGCAGCCCGGCCCGCAGCCCGCCCGCCAGTGCCTGCCCCATGGTGAGCGGCTTCTGCCCGAGCAGCGCGGCCTTCGTGCCCCGGGCGAGGCACTCGGTGGCGACGGCCAGCCCCTTCGCGCTCACGGTGGTCAGCGCGAGCCACTTGTAGTCGGCGCTGAACACCACCATCCCGGCCGGCGTGGCCAGATAGGCGGGATTCAGCCGGGCCAGCTCCTCGCCCAGCAGGTTCCCGTCGAACTGGTCCGGCTCGATGGACCGCCCGTTCGGCAACCCGCCCGGCAGCTCGGGGTAGTAGTCGCTGTACCCCTCCATCCACCGGAACCTCAGCGGGCTGTTGGCCATGACGAACGACAGCATGGCGGGCCCGTGGTCGAGGAACGCCTTCTGCCGGTCGGCGGGCACCTCGTCCCCGACCACGGCCGCGAGGTACCGCGCCGCCTTGGCCGGCGTGTCCGGCACCCCGGCGGCCTTGATCACACTGTTGTTGGGCAGCCAGATCCCGGCCCCCGACCGCGCCGCGGACCCGCCGAAGGTCGGTGCCTTCTCCACGACGACACAACTCAGCCCCTGCTTGGCCGCCGTGAGCGCGGCGGTCATCCCGGCGGCACCGGAGCCGACGACGACCACGTCGTAGGTGCCGAGGAGGGGCGGGGCGGCGGCGACGGCCGGACTTTCCACGACCACACCGGCCGCGACGGCGGCCCCCGCCCCCGCGGCCGTACCGAGCACCCGCCGCCGACTGGGGCCGACCCCCGCCCCCGTACGTCTCTCAGGATCCGCGCTCTTGGACATGCCGGACGCTCCAGCCTCACGAAGGGACGGTGGCCGTGCCGCCGCCCCGGCGGCGACGGTCCCGTGCGCCCCCGGGCGGTGTGCGGAGCCTCGAATCTGACGGGAAGGGGTGGTGAAGTCAAGGGTTTCACTGACGCCTCATCAGATGCCTTTGCTCCAGCCCCATTTGACCTGCATATTCGTTTCGCGGGGTAGGCGCGTGGGAAATCTTCCGGCAGCGTGGTCCCGGTCCGCGGACCGAGGGAGGGGGACGCTGTGCATGACCTCGTACGGACGCCGGACCATGTCCCGACGGCCGACGGGCGGCGGTTGCGGGTCGAGTGCGCGGGGGATCCGGACGGACGGCCGGTGTTCCTGCTGCACGGGATGCCGGGGAGCAGGGTGGGTCCGCGCCCCCGGTCCATCTTCCTCTACCACCGCGGCGCTCGGCTGATCAGTTACGACCGCCCCGGGTACGGCGGTTCGGACCGGCGGCCGGGACGGCGGGTCGCGGACGTCGTGGGGGACATCGAGGCGGTCGCCGACGCACTGGGTCTGGACCGCTTCGCCGTCGTCGGCCGTTCCGGCGGGGCCCCGCACGCGCTGGCCTGTGCCGCTCTGCTGCCGCACCGGGTGACCAGAGCGGCGGCCCTGGTGACCCTCGCGCCCCAGGACGCGGAAGGGCTCGACTGGTTCGCGGGGATGGCCCCGCACAACGTCCGCGAGTTCCGCTCCGTGCTCACCGACCCCCGCGGCTTCGTCGCCCAGCTGATCCCCCGGTCGGCCGCCATCCGCTCCGACCCCGCCCGGCTGCTCGACGAACTGCGCGGTGATCTCACGGACGAGGACCGGGCGATCGTCTCGGACGACGGCATCCGGTCGATGCTGCTGCGCAACTACCACGAGGCGCTGCGGACCTCTCCGTACGGCTGGATCGACGACGCGCTCGCACTGACCGGCCCCTGGGGGTTCGACCCGGCGGAGATCAAGGTGCCCGTCCTGCTCTGGCACGCCGGCAAGGACGTCTTCACCCCGTCCGCCCACTCCTCCTGGCTCGCCGACCGCATCCCCGGCGCGCTCACCGTCTACGAACCGGCCGCCGCCCACTTCGCCGCGATCCGAGCCCTGCCGGACGTCCTGAGCTGGCTCCTCACGGCCACGGCGCCGGCGGCGGCGTGAACGGGCGCCTCACGCGCTGCCCCGTGGCCCTGCCCGTCCCGGCGGCCCCGCACCCGCCGACGCCGCCGTCCCGCCACGCCGTCACACCGCCAGCGGCTCCAGGTCCCGGTACACCCGCCGCCGCTGCCCGACCAGGCGGGTGATCCCGTTGCCCTCACCCAGCTTCTGGCCGAGCCGGCGCAGCTCGGCGAGGGTCGCCTCGCGCAGACGCTGCGCCTCCTCCTCCCGGCCGAGGGAACGCAGCGTCAACGCGGAGTTGCTGATGACGGCGAGTGTCTCGGGGTGCTGGGGACCGAGGACGGACTTCAGGACATTGCGGGCCGGCTCCTCCAGGGCCCAGGCCTCCTCCGCGCGGCCCTTCTCCGCCAGCACGTTGGCGTGGTTCGCGCGGGCGAAGAGGGTGTGGGGATGCTCGTCGCCCAGCGTCGCCGCCATGCGCTCCGTCACCTGCTGGAACACCTCCTCGGCCTCCTCGGAGTCACCGCAGGCCCACAGATAGATGCCGAGGTTGTTGAGCGCGGCCTGCGTGTAGGGGTGCTCCCTGCCCGGCACCTTCACATAGTGCTCCAGCACACTCCTGACGGTCTCCCGCGCCCGGTCGGGCTCGTCGGCGGCGTACAGGTCGGCCGCCAGGTTCAGCTCGCAGGCGAGCGAGTCGGGGATCGGCTCGGGAAACTTGTCCCTGGTGTACTGCGTCCGGTACTGGGTGAGCGTGGCACGGGTCAGCCGGTGCGCGTCCACGAACTGGCCCGCCCGCCTCAGCGACACGGCGAGCGACTTGGCGCAGCTGAGCGTGCCGGGGAAGTCCTTGCCGAGAACCCGCTTGTGGATCTCGTACGCCTCGGACAGCACCGCCACCGAATCGGTGTACCGGCCGACCTCCCGCAGATCGCGGCCGAGCCCCTGGGCCGAGATCAGCGTGTAGGGGTGGTCGGGGCCGAGGACCTCCCGGCGGCGGGTGTAGGTGTCCTGGTCGACGTCGCGGGCCTCGTCGTAGTGACCCACCATGCGCAGGGCGAGCGCGAGGTTGTTCGCGGCGTTGAGCGTCCTGCCGTGCGACTCGTGGAAGATCTGGCTGAACCCCTGGTGGGCCTCACGGGCCAGCTTCACCGCCTTGGTGTACTCGCCCAGCGCGGCCAGGTCGCTGGCGAGGCTGGAGGTGGTGACGTAGGTGTGGGGATGGGTGGGGCCCAGCACCCTCAGCTGCCGCTCGCGCACCTCCTCGTCGATGTCGCGCGCCTCCACGAAACGCCCCTGTGTGCGCAGCACGTTGGCGAGCTGCCCGTGCAGGTACATGTACTGCATGTCGTCCTCGCCGAGCGTCTCCTTCCAGTACGTCAGCAGGTCCTCGGCCAGCCTCCGCGCTCCGGGGAAGTCGCCGCGCTTCCACAGATAGCGGACCCGGTCGATGAGCAGCCGACGCGGCTCGACCTCGTGACAGTCGCGCAGCTCGGAGGCGTTCAGATGCGGCCAGATGATGGCGAACCGGGGCCAGGTCTCGGCATCGTCGATGGGCTCGTCCCCGGGCGGACGGGCGCCGACGAGCATCGCGTGGACCACGTGCCGGGCCCGCCGCTGCTCCTTCTCGGTGAGCCGGGAGCGGATCACGGCCTGCACCAGCCGGTGGACCTGGATGCTGGTGCTCGCCTGGTCGACCTTGGCGAGGGCGAAGCGGCCGATCTCCCGGATGACCCGGCCCAGCATCAGGCTCTCCTGGAGGCTCGGGTCGACCTTCTTCAACTCGTCGAGCATCTCCCGGCTGTACAGCAGGTGGGAGGAGATCGGCTCGGGAGCCATGAAGGCGCACAGCTGCAGCAGCCGCACCGAGGCGGGGGAGCGCTCTCGCAGCCGGGTGATGGAGATGTTCCAGGTCGCCGCCACGGTCTCGGGATAGTCGGCGGGCTGGTTGAGATCGAGGACACCGGTGGTCTGCTCGTTCAGCTGCCGCAGATACTCCTCGATGGGCGTGGCGGTCTCGGCCAGCCAGGCCCCCGCCTGCTCCACGGCCAGTGGCAGGTCGCCCACCGCCTCCGCCACGCGGTCGGCCTCCTCGGCGCTCAGCCCGGGGGCGCGCCGGGAGAGGTGTTCGACGCTGTCGGGCCGGGGGAAGACGTCGACGGGCAGCGAGGTGCCCCGCTGCTCCCAGGTCTGGTTGCGGGAGGTGACGAGGATGTGCCCGCCGCCGCCCTGCGGGAAGAACCGGGTCAGCTCCTCGGGGCTGTCGGCGTTGTCGAAGACCAGGATCCAGCGCTTGGTCGGCACGCCCTCGGCGAGCATCCGTACCGTCTCCTGGCTGACCAGTGTCATGTCGTCGCCGCCGGGCGCGTGGATACGGGCGCCGAGTTCGGCGAGGGCGGAGGAGACGCCGTCGCCGTGCTCGGCGGAGATCCACCACACCAGGTCGTAGTCGGCCATGAAGCGGTGCACGTACTCCAGCGCGACCTGTGTCTTGCCGACACCGCCGAGACCGAACAGGGTCTTGGGCTGGCTCCCCACGGCCGACACCCCGCCGCGCAGCTGCTCGCGCAGCTCGTCGAGGATGCGGCTGCGGCCGGTGAACGTGGTGTTGCGCTGCGGCGCGTTCCACACGGCGGGAGCGCTCCCCGGGAAGCGGGGCTCCACGACACCGAGGTCGTCGGGCCGCTCCGGCAGCTTCAGCGCGCCGAGCAGGGCGGAGACGCACTGGGCGGCGTCGAACCGGTACAGGTCCACCGGTTCGTGGTCGACGTACACGTCGGGGAGGCGGACCTCGTCCACGCGCAGCGGCACCATGGTGGCGCGCGGCACCGCCAGGGCGGTGTCGGCCAGGGAGCGCCAGACCGACGGGGCGTGCCGGGACTTCTGGAAGGCGTGGGACAGCAGCAGGAGGGCCCGCGTGGCGGGGTCCAGACGTTCCGGCGGCCCGGTGGACACGTCGTGCAGGGTGACATTGCAGCCGGTCTGTCTGAGGACGGCCTCGACCCAGTCCGCCCACATCCGGTTCTCCGCCGCGTACACGAGGACGATGTCCGTCATCGGCTGCCGCCGGGTGAATGCCTCCAGACAGCGCTGCCGCACCGGTTCCGGCACCGGTGGCAGTGCGGTGACCTCGCCGTCGGAGATCACCTTCGTCAGCCGTTCGAAGGCGGACAGCAGGGAGTTCGCGATGTTGCTCTTGTCACCGACGGTCGCGAGCGTCTCCTCGTACGCGTAGAACGGGACGTACGGGATCTCCATCGCGCCCCAGTAGGCGTCCTGCTGTTCGGCGCCGAGTTCCTCGCCGTCGGAACCTCTGGGCAGCCCCTCGAACCGCAGCCGGGCCAGCGCCCGGCCCGCGTCGACCTTCCTCTTCTCGCCCTCGTCGATGCGCATCAGCACCGGCAGCACCCTGATCCGCCGCTTGTGCTGGCCGCCCTCGACGCTGCGGGCCACCGCCGCCGCCCCGTCCAGGGACTGACCGCTGAGCGTGAAGCAGTCGACGAGCACGTCGGGCATCTGGATGGTGCAGATGTCCGCGCTGTCCGACAGACCCGTGCGGCTGTCGATGAGGACGTAGTCGTAGGCCGCCTTCATGTCCTCGCGCAGGGCGTCCAGGAACTGGCCGCCGCCGAGCCGTTCGTAGAAGTTGTCCCACTCGAACGACGACACGGTCGCCGAGTACTCCCGGTTCCGCCGGCCGGCCGACAGGAAGTCGAGCGAGCCGCCCTCGGGGAAGGACAGCCCGAGCCGTTCGGGGCCGAGGGACACGGCGTGCTGCTCGACGCGGGCGAACTCCCGGTGCCAGGGGCCGGTGCGCGGGCCGCCGGTGGTCGCGGCCCAGCAGTATTCGGTGATCATGTCGAGGACGCCGGTGGTGGAGGCGAGGACGCTCTGGTCGAGGAACGGCTGGAAGAAGCGGTCGAGCCCCGGTGCCTCCAGGTCCCAGTCGACGGCGAGCACCCGCTTGCCGTTGGCGGCCAGGATCCAGGCCGCGTTGGCGAGGGCCATCGTGCGGCCCGTACCCCCCTTGTACGAGTAGAAGGTGATGATGCGTCCGTCCTTACGGGCCGTCATGCTTCTCCTCCGTGGTCGGAATCCGCATCGGGGTAGGCCGGATCGGCGAGGCTCAGCCGGGGCCTGGGTGGGACCGGGCCGGGGGGCGGGTGGGCCTTGGCGTGTCTGAGGAACTGCCGGGTCGCCTGGGCCACGACCACCGGCAGGATCTCGGTGAACTGCTTGAGGGTGGGTACGCCGTTGACCGCCGCCCAGCACTTGGCGCGGCGTCCCCTCTCCAGGATCACCGGCAGGGTGTCCTCCAGCTCCTCCTTCAGCCGCTCGCCCTGTTCGCCGCGGCACTGCAGGTCGAGACGGTTCCAGGGGACGATCGCGCCGACCCACGGGTGGGCGGCCGAGTCGAATGTCTTGAGCCGGTGGCGCCGCTCCCGGTCGAGCAGCGCCCAGCGGTCGAGCAGGAGGATCCCCGGATGGGGCTCGGGTTGCTGCCCCGCCCCGTCGGCCTCGGACTCGGCCGTGGTGAGGGCGTCGGTGCCGGGGTCCGGGAGATCGAAGTCCGACACGGTGATCCGGTAGTCGAGGGACCGGATCAGTTCCTCGGCCAGCGCGGAGAGCGGGCGCCGGGACTCACTGTGGTACGGGTTCCACTCCGTGGCGTCCTCGCCGTAGGGGACGGCGTCCCGGCCCTCCGGCACCGAACTCCGGCTGGGCGCCACCACGGTGAGGTGGATACGGCGCGGCCCCTCGCCGTGCGGCCGGAACGCGCTGTGCGTCGACTCGTACGGCCGGGGCCGGCTCGACGGCAGCGGGGTGTTCTCGGCGACCTGCACGATCCGCTGGGCGAGACCGAACACGATCTCCTCGTACTCGTCCCGCAGCCGCTTGAGCTTGATCAGCCCGTAGATGCCGTACGACGAGTAGCGCTCGCCGAACTTGGAGCGCTCGACCTGGATCTGCCGGACGGACTCGGGGAGGTTCTCCAGGTCCATGCTCGTCCACAGGACCGGGACGATGGCCGGGATGTCACCGAGGCCCGCGGTGCGGGCCTCGCGGATGCGTTCGTCGAAGGCGAACCACTCGCGCCCGCAGTTGTCGCTGGCGAAATAGCGGGGAGAGTACAGCGGGACGAACACCCGGCAGTGCGCGAGATTCTCACTGAGCCGGTCCGGCCAGCCCTCCCCGGACCGCATCTCCCGGTCCAGGAATCCCGCGGGCGTCCCCCGCGGATGAGCGGTGAGGGCCAGGACGTCCGCGCACAGATCCTTGTAGAGCAGGTGCACCCAGTGATCGGGGTCGCCGCTGTCGGGACCCGAGGACGGCGTGTGCGCGTAACTGAGAAAGAAGTACGGCCGATTGTCCGGAGCCCGCCCCCGCGCAGATGTGTCCACACGCCCCCCGCCTTTCGATGCCTCGTGCCCCCGCCCAGGCGCCCTCCAGCCGGAACCAACAATGTGCCCGATCAGCACCCCTGGCACATGGATCGGTTCACGTCATTTCAGAGCGATATCCGGACATCAGATGCTGTGCCGTATCGACAGCATCGCGCATTCCGAACGCAAACGTCGGTTTTCCCGCGAACTCCCTTTCCGCGAACAAAGCATGCGGTAGGCGAGCACCGATCACCCCGAAGTCACCGTCGTACAGGGAGAGATCCCGGTATTCGATCCAGTTGCCCTTGTCCTCCACCACACAGCGGTACGTGCGGGTGGGCGGCGGCGGGCTCATCCGGTACTCGGCGAGATGGAAGGCGGTGCACACCTCGAACCCGACCCGGAGCAGCAGGACCTGGGCGTCGGCCTGGTACAGCGCCGCCATCGGGGACCGCTCGCCGAGGTGGCAGTACGGATCGTGGCCGTCGAGCAACTCCTCGGCGCGGCGCCCGATCGCGGCGAAGGAGGTCTGCGGATGCGCGCTGCGCACCGCCCCGGGAGTGGTGCGCACGCACTCGGCGAGGGCGCCCATGGCGGGGCAGGGGGTGGCGTTCGGTTCGAACGGGGGCATCGACGCGCGGAGCTCGGCCCTCTCCCGCTCGGTCATCCCCTCGGTCCGGCGGTGGTACGCGGGGGAGGTGTCGGAGTTCTCCGGGGTGAACGCGGGGACGACGAGCGTGCCCTCGGGGCCGAGCGTGTCCAGCAGGACGTTCCGTACCTCGGTGGGGCTCAGTCCGGTGCCGTGCAACGACGAGTGGACCATCAGGACACCACCCGGCCGGATCCCGATGGCGGCGAGCATGCCGCGCAGTTCGGCCGTCTCAGCCATGTACCACCGCCAGTTCCGTACGCAGCTCGTCGACCAGATGGAGGCCGCTCGACGTGAGGTGGTGCCCCGAGGAGCGGACGAGTCCGTCGAGGACGTCCCGTGCCCGGCGCCGCAGCGACTCGGCGGTGTCGTGCGGAGCGTCGGCGAGGTGTCCCACGCACTCGCTCGCCTCGTCGAGCAGCCGGTCGGCGGAACTGCCCGGCACGCTGAGATCGGTGACCTCCCGCAGAGCGGCGAGCCTGGATCTGCGGCCCAGGAGCGGCAGTTGCCGCAGGAACGCGTCGGGCTCGAAGTCGACGGCCACCCCGAGCGCGCCGAACGCGTGCGTGCCGAGCCGCAGCCCCGAGCCCGGGACGAGAGGGGTGACCGTGGTGGCGACGAGCGCGTCGGCGTTCTTGCGCCAGCCCGGCTCCCGCGCGTCCAGTGCCTCGTGGGCCGCGCGCAGTCGCTTCGCGAAGAGCGCCAGGTCGCTCGGGGGCAGCGGGTCGGCGGCCCGTGCCTCGAAGCGGTCGCGGTGCGGATCGGCGTCGTCGAGGAGAAGCGTCGGCCCGTCGGTGAGTTCCACCGTCGTGAGCGGCCGCCATGCGACGGTGAGTTCCGTGCCGTCCTCCCCCGTGCCGCGCACCTCGAGACCGCTCGTCGTGATCAGGCACTCGACCCGTCCGGGGCCCGAGAGCCGCAGAGTGCCGAGGGTCGGCAGGTGGAGATCAGGACCGGGCTGTTGCCAGGCGAGGGTCGCCTCCGCACCCGCCGACACGAGGGCCGCGGTGACCGCCGCCATCAGCCGGGGGAGGTCGGCGGGGCTGTCCAGGCAGCTGCGCAGGACGGCCCGCAGGTACGGGTGGGCGAGGACGGTGTTGAGGTGTGCGGCGGTGGTGCCGTCGGCGTCCAGCCGGACCAGCATGCGCCAGGCCGCGTCCCAGTCGGGGGCGCCCGCATGCCTCGCGTTGACCCGGGCCAGCAGGTCCCGGTCCAACTGCAACTGAGCCAGCCGCAGTTCCTCGGCGTCGGTGACCGCGGGGTGGAGCGCGCGGTCGGTGATCCGCTCGGCGATCCCCTCCACCAGGGCCCGGAGGTCGCCGCAGAACACCGAGGGATTGTCGAAGCCCTTCTCGCTGCTGTACCGGTGGGCGTAGAGGCCGCCGCCGCAGGACTCCACCACCGGGCACCGCCGGCAGGTCTCGCTCACTCCGGCGATGCCCAGCTGGCGGGCGCGGACGCCGGGATGCTCCGCGAACTCCGCGAAGCCGTGCCGGAAGACGTCGTAGCCCGTCGCCGGAGCGCCCTCGTACGCCGTCTTGAGCGAGTCGGCCTGCTCGAAGGTGCCGTCGGTCTCGATCACGGCCAGGTCGGAGGGCGCGAGGCCCAGCGCCTCGGTGAGACTGGGGCCGCCGCGCAGGGTGCTGAGGACGGACTCGAAGGTGCGCACCGGCATGGGGCGTCCCTGTTCCTCCCACCGGTCGAAGACCTTCAGCAGCCAGTCGGCGTACGGTGTGGCCGGCCTGCCCGGCTCATGACCCGGCGGAGGGGTGTCCCAGGTGGAGTGCGGAAGCAGGTAGTCGATCCGGGGAGGATCGAGGGAAGCCAGCGCGTCGTGCACCGCGACCGGGTCGTTGGCCACGTCCACGGTGCACAGCAGTCCCTGGTACAGGTGTCGGTGCTCGGGAAGGCGGAGGAGTTCGATCGCCCGCAGGACCCGGTCGTAGCTGCTGCGGCCCCGACGGTCGAGCCGGTGCCGGTCGTTGGCCACACGGTCTCCGTCGAGCGAGATCCCGATCTTGACCTGGAATTCGTCGAAGATCCGCAAGTGGTCTCTGTTCAAGCGCACCGCGTTGGTGTGAATTCGCAGATCGAGGGCGGTGACCGGGGCGAGAGCGCGGGTGAGTTCCGCGCAGATTCGTCCGAGCCGGGCCGGTCCGGCAAGGAGGGGCTCGCCGCCGTGCAGAATGACCGTGACGGATTCCAGATTTCTCGCGACCACGTACTCGGTGAGGCGACGGGCGACCTGTCCGAGGGTTTCCTCGGAGATGACGGTCGGCCGTGAACGCCACGACTGATCGGATGCCTCATACACATAACAGTGGTCGCACGCCAGGTCGCACCGACTGTGGATCTTGAGCACCAGTTGCTGGATCGCGGGGTCCCTCACTTCGGCAGTGTAAGCCCTCGCGCCGCGCGGGGAAGACATGACGACGGGGCCCAACTTCCTTGATCAACAAGGAGGTTGAGGCCCCGGCCGACCCGTGTCAGATGCTGGAGGTGAAGCCTTGCCTGGCGAGGCGCAGGTCGCGAGCGTCCGTCACGCGCCCCGTGGAGCGCTGGGTGCGGGGCTCGTGCGCGCCGACCGTCGCGAGCGGGGCGAGCCTCGTGTGGGCCGACCGGGTGGTGTCCGATCCGCGCGTCGTCTTGGTGAAGGAAAGGTTCATCTCGTCGCTCCAGTTCGAAAAAGGGACGCTGTCATCGGTCCCTTGCTGACGAGGTCCTTTTGGTCGAGGCTCGGACATGAGAGGGGGACGACAGACTACAGACTTGCGCGTTTCTATCATGCGTCAGCAGGTGTTCGCTGCGCGATATGAGGGGTGGCGCTCTGGCGGGAATTCAAGATTGACGAGAGCATGACCATTCCGTCGACTTCGGCATCCGTACGAGGTGTGCATGGCTGCGACGCCCGGCCCCAGCACCACGGTGAGTGATCGAGATCTGTCCCCGTTGTTCCAGGTGTGCGATGAGAAGGCGGTGACCCATCAGGGGGAATCCTTCAAGGTCGTCCGTATGCAGCTCGTCGTCCTGCTGCTCGCCACCGCGACCGCCTCGCTGGCCGAGCGGGTGGGAAGCCGTGTGCCCTCGGCCGTCGCGGCCGTGCTGTACGCGCTGACGATCGGCATCGGTGTCTACGCCTCCCGGCGCCGCGCCCGCGTGCAGTGGCAGGCGCACCGGGCGGCGGCCGAGGTGGTCAAGTCGCTGGCCTGGCAGTTCATGGTGCATGGCGGGCCGTTCCCCTCACGGCTCGTCAACCCCGAGGCGATGTTCGCGGAACGGCTGGAGGAACGGCTCAGCGAGCTGCGCAAGGTGGGCTGGGACGACCCCCGTGAGGGCGTCACCGGACTCGGGCTCGGACAGATCACCCCGATGATGCGCGCGGTGCGGGCCAAGCCGTTCGCTGCCCGGCGCGACATCTATCTCCGTGACCGCGTCTCGGAACAGCTCACCTGGTATGGCAACAAGGCCGGGGACGCGCACCGCTCGTCGGTGCGGTGGTCGGGCATGACGACCTTTCTGACGCTGCTGGCGCTGCTCGCCGCCGTGCTCAGGGCCGCCGGGACGATCGAGGGCCGCTGGGACCCGACCGGAGTGCTGAGCGCCGCCGCCGCGGCGGGCGTGGCCTGGCAGGAGGTCCGGCGTCACCGGCCGCTGACGTACGCGCACAAGCTCGTCGAACAGGATCTGGACACCCTGCGCGTCGCCATGAGCACGACGGTGGGTGAGGACGGCTGGGCCGACGCGGTCGCCGAGGCGGAGCGGGTGGTCTCGCCCCAGCACACGGACTGGCTGGTGCGGTTCGGGACCTGATCGTGCGGTGGAGGCGCCGGCGCCGTGTCAGGCGCGGCGCACGCCCGGGCTCCACAGCACCGTCACCGGGACACCCATGAGGTGGGCGTAGTCGACGATATCGGCCGTGCCGCCGAGACCGCGGGGCGGATCGCCGTCCCAGACGGCGATCAGGCGGTCGGTGTGGTCGACGATGTGACGGCCCGCCGCGTAGTACGCCTCCTCGTGGGTGCGTTCGCGCGGCAGTTCCACGCGTTCGCCGCAGCACTTCAGGAGCCGGCGGTAGGCGGCCCTGACCTCCTCGTCCCCGAGGTGGGCCTCGTAGTCCATGCCGGGGATCACGGCGGTCAGCTGCAGCCCGTTCTCCAGGGCGATCTCCGCGAAGAGCTGGTCGGCGCCGGCGGCGAGGCTGCTCAGGGCCCGGGTGGTGGCGGGGCGGCCCCGTAACTCCGCCCGGATGCCCGAACGGACGGCCGGGAGGGCGGCTTCCGGGATCTCCCGGTGTCCGGTGATACCGATCCGGGTCACGTGGCCTGGCATCCGTGCGCTCACCTCCGTGGCCGCGTTCCTCCGAGTAACCCTAGCGTCGGGCGACTCCGGCGAGAACGGCACAAACAGGTGTTCGGTGGGGCGTCACGGGCTCACGGGGGCGACCACCGGGTGACCGCCGTGGCCCCGGCCGCCCTCCCGTGCTCCGGGTGCTGCCGCCCGCGGGGAATGTTCACGGAAATGCCGACGGGAAACCCGACGAGAAGGCGCACGGGAGGTTCGGAGAAGTGTTCGCCGGGTGTGCGCGGCGGTCGTGAGAGCAGGTCGACCACGAGGTGTCCGCGGAACGGGGTGCGCGGTCCCGGTCCCGCCGTCAGTCGCCCACCGGGTCCAGGCTGATGGGGGCGATGCGGCCGTCCAGCATGGCGCCGACGCCGAGCGCGGCGCAGACGTCGGGGCGTTCGGCGATGTGGACCGGCATCCCGGTGGCGTGGCGGAGCATCTGGTCGAATCCGGGGAGCAGGGCGCTGCCGCCGACCATCATGATGCCCCGGTCGGCGAGGTCGGCCACCAGGTCGGGCGGGCAGTCCCGCAGCACCTTGCCGATGCCGTCGACCACGGCGGTGAGCGGGGTCTGGATGGCGTCGCGCACGGCCGCGGTGTCCACCTGCACGGAGCGGGCGAGGCCGGTCGCCACGTCGAGGCCGTGGATCTCGGTGGAGGCGGGGCCGTGCGGGGTGAGCCCGTTGCCGGAGAGGGCGAGCTGCAGCGGCCGTACGGACTGACTGGGCAGTGTCAGTTCGTGGCGCAGCCGCAGGTGCTGCACGATCGCGTGGTCGATGGCCTCACCGCCGACGGGAATCCGTACGGCGCTGACGACCGAGCCGAGGGAGAGGACGGCCAGCTCGGTGGCCCCTGCCCCGCAGACCATGATCATGGTGGCCTCGGGCTGCTCGACGGGCAGGCCGCAGCCGACGGCCGCCGCGATGAGCGTGTCCACCAGCTCCACGCGACGGGCGCCGAGGCCCACCAGGGTCTCGATCGTGGCGCGCTGGGCGAGCGGGTCGGCGCCGTGCGGGGTGCAGGCGGCCGCGCGCAGCACGGGCTTGCGGCGCAGGGTGCGGCGGACCCGGTCGCCCAGCAGCTGACGCAGCATCCGCTGGGCCATCTCGATGTCGACCACCGTGCCGCCGGAGACGGGGCGGACGACCCGGATGTAGTCGGGCGTACGGCCCATCATCTTCTCGGCGAACTCCCCGACGGCGATCAGCGCGCCCGTCCGGATGTTCACGGCGGCCACGCTCGGCTGGTCCACCACCAGGCCCGCGCCCTTCACGTACACGCGGGTCCGCGCGGCTCCCAGGTCGACGCCGAAGTGGCAGCGGCGCAGCTGCTCCAGAGTGGCGGTCATCGCGGTCATTGCGGATCCTCCCGAGAGCACGGACCGAGCGGGCCCGCCGCCGGTCGGCGGTTCCCTGGTTCCCTTGCATCGTGCGCGGGGCCGGGCCGGGGTGCCCGCTGGGGTGGGCCGGGTGGGGTGCGGCCGGACGGGTGGTCCGGTGACGGCGGGTCAGGCGGGAGCGGCCCGACGGACGCGGGGAAAGGACGGGCGAGGCGGGGGCTCGACCGGGTGGTGAAGGGGCTCGATCGGTCGGGCGGGCCGGGGGCGGCCGTCAGCCGGGTGGGCGCGCCGTCGCGGGTTCGGCCCCCTCCCGTGGTACCTCCCCCACGATCCCTCGGACGACCCCCAGCTCCACCAGGTCCTGGGGACGCACCCGCAGTGCGTCCGCCGTCGCCCGCACCAGTTCCCGCGGCCGCTTGAGGATCGCGGCGGCCGGTTCCGGCGCGATCACCGAGAAGTAGCTGTCCGGGGTGGCCCAGGTGTGGTCGGGGGCGGCGAGGGCGAGGGCGCCGCCGGAGCCGCCCTCGCCGATGAGGAGGGTGGTGAGGGGAGTGCGGGCGGTGGCGACGGCGGTGAACAGGTCGGCGATGGCGGGGCCCGCCCCCTGCCGTTCGGCTTCGGCGTCGTTCGCGGCGCCGGGGGTGTCGACGAGGGTCAGGACGGGGATGCCGAGGCGGTCGGCGAGGCGGATCAGGCGGGCGGCGGTGCGGTAGCCCGCCGGGCGGGTCGGGGTGCCGCACTGGGCCGCGTAGGCGACGGTCCGGCCCTCGTGTGTGCCGAAGCCGCACAGCATGCCGGGGTCGGTGCCGCCCGTGCGGTCCCCGCCGACGGCCGTGCGGCGGGAGAAGTAGGCGTCCAGGTACGCCTCGGCGCGGGGGCGTCGGGGGTGGCGGGCGCGCTGTACGGCTTCCCAGCCGGTGGCGGGCAGGGGCGTCTCGTGGGGTGTGGGGGACGGCCCGGCGGGAGGCTGTGGTGCGTCGGGGCCGGTCGCGCGGTCGACGGCTCCCGGGGTCGGGAGGGCGTGCGGTGGGGGAGCGGGGGTCGTGGAGGGGCTGGTCAGGAGGGTCAGCCAGAGGGTGAGCGTGGCGCGGAGGTCCTCCGGGCGCACGATCGCGTCGGCCGAGCCCGCCGCCACCTGGGACTCGGCCGTGTACGCCACCGGGTCCGCGCCGGGCGGGCGGACCCGGGAGCCGGCGAAGCCGACCTGGGCGCCGGGGAGGGCGAGGACGATGTCGGCGCCGGCGCCCAGGGTGGCCCAGCCGCCGCCCGTCGTGGGATCGCGGAGCACCGCGATCCGGGGCAGCCCGGCCACGCTCGTCAGCGCCGACTCCCGTGCCACACGCTGGAGTTGGGCGAGGGCACGCATCCCCTCCTGCATCCGGCTGCCGCCCGTCGCGACCAGGGAGACGACCGGGAGGCGGTGCGCACGGGCGTACGCGTGCGCCGCCACCAGACGGTCGCCGGTGCGTTCGCCGAGCGACCCGCCGAGGAACCCGAACTCGAAGGAGATCAGCACGGCCGCCGTACCGCCGATCACCGCCCGCCCGCACACCACCGACTCCGTCTCCCCGGTGCGCTCGGCGGCACGGGCGCGGGAGGCGTCGTAACCCTGCCAGGCGAGGGGACCGTCGGGGGCGTACTCCCCTTCGGGCGGGGGGAGTTCGGTGAAGTCGTCCGTCAGGGAGGCGATGGCCTCGCGGGCCGGGACGCGCCGGTCACTCATGCGTCTTCAGCGCCCGCTTCATGATCTTGCCCATGTCGTTGCGAGGCAGGGAGGAGAGGTAGTGGACCCGTCGGGGACGCTTGTGGGGCGACAGGTGGGCGGCCACATGGCTCGCCAACTCGCCCGCCGGAGGCGGGGACTGGGGGTCCGCCGGGACGATCCAGGCGACCACGCGCTCGCCGAGATCGGGGTCCGGTTCGCCGGTGACGGCGGCTTCCCGTACCCCCGGGTGCTCCAGCAGGGCGTTCTCGATCTCGCCCGCGCCGATCTTGTAGCCGCCGCTCTTGATGAGGTCGGTGGCCTTGCGGCCGACGATGCGCACATAGCCGTCCGGGTCGCGCACGGCCATGTCGCCGGTGCGGAACCAGCCGTCGGGGGCGAACGCGGCGGCGGTCGCGTCGGGGCGGTTGAGGTACTCGGTGAAGAGGTTGGGGCCGCGCACCTGGATCTCGCCCACCGACTCGCCGTCGTACGCGGTGAGCGGGGTGCCGTCCTCCTCGACCAGCCGCAGCTCCACACCCGGCAGCGGGAGTCCGACGGTGCCGGCGCGGGCCTCGCCGTCCGCGCGGACGCTCGTGTTCATGAGGGTCTCCGTCATGCCGTACCGCTCGATCACCCGGCGTCCGGTGGCCGCCGCGATCCGTTCGTGGTCGTGCACCGGCAGCGCGGCCGAGCCGGAGACGAGGAGGCGGGCGCCACCGAGCGCCTTCGCCAGTTCCGGGTCGGCGGGCAGGGCCTCCGCGAGGCGGTGGTACATCGTGGGGACGCCGAACAGCATCGTCGCGCCGGCCGACAGCTCCCGGGCCACCGCGGCCGTGTCGAACCTGCCCAGATGACGGACCGCGCCGCCGCGCCGCAGCGGGCCCAGGACGCCCAGGATCAGACCGTGGACGTGGAAGAGGGGGAGGGCGTGGACGAGGACGTCGTCGGCGGTCCACTGCCAGGCGTCGGCCAGCGCGTCCAGGGTGGTCGTGATGGCGCGGCGGGGGATGACGGCCCCCTTGGGCGGGCCGGTGGTGCCCGAGGTGTACACGACGAGGGCGGCGGACTCCTCGCCGGCCGAGTCCCCGGTGGGGGCCGTCCCGGCTCCGCCGCCGCGCGCACCGGCCTCGTCACCGACCGTGGCACGGGACTCGTCACCGACCGTGGCTCCGGAACCGGCATCGACCTCGACATCGATGCGGGTCAACTCGCCCAGTGGCGGCGGCAGTTCGTCATCCGGTGCGGCGAGGACGAGTGAGGGTGCGCTGTCGCCGAGGATGTGCCCCAGCTCCTTCTCCCCGGACTTCGGGTTCAGGGGCACGGCGGGGACGCCGGCCCGCAGTGCCGCCACCACGGCCACGGCGGTCTCCATCGTGGGCGTCGCCCAGACGGCCACCCGGCCGGCGTCCTTGAGCCGGGCGGCCAGGGTGTCGGTCACGGCCGCGAGTTCCCCGTACGTCAGGGATCGGTCGCCGAAGCGCAGGGCGGGGCGTCCGGGGGTCCGGGCTTCGCCGGTGAGGGCCGGGAAGAGAGGGGGCACGTCTCGTACTCCTTGGTTGTCGCCGTCCGAGGTACCGTTACCGCACATCTGACTACCCGAACCCCGGAACCACCAGTACCAGCCACCCCACCCGTCCACCGATGCGGCAGGGTGGCACGGCGGCCGCGGACGTCCCGCGGCCGGACGCCGTCGTCCTGGACTCCACGGACTGAGCGAGCCTCCGCGCCGCCCACCCCTGGGTGCGGGACCTCTCCTACGTGCCGGCCCCGTCCCGCACCACGTCCGCCACCACGCAGCTCACGTTGTCGGGGCCGCCCGCGCCGTTCGCCTCGGTGACGAGCGCGTGTGCCGCGGCATCCGGGTCCTGGGCGGTGGACAGGATGTGCCGGATGTCGGGGTCGGGAACGACCGTCGACAGGCCGTCGGAGCACAGGAGCCACCGGTCGCCGGGGTGGGCGTCGTGGAGACGCAGGTCGGGGGTGGACGCGGTGTCACTGTTGGTCAACGCCTTGAGCAGCAGGGCGGGTTGGGGATGGGTGGACGCCTCCTCCGGGGTCAGCCGGCCCTCGTCGATCATCGACTGGACGACGGTGTGGTCGTGGGTGATCCGGAACAGCTCCCCTTCGCGCAGCAGATACGCGCGGGAGTCGCCGATGTGCACGAGGGCGAGCCGGGAACCGGTCCAGAGCATCGCGGTCAGGGTCGTGCCGTCGTCCCCGTTCCCCGCGATGCCACGCACGGCGGCGCTCGCGCCCCGCACCGCCTCCTCCAGCAGGTTCAGCACACTGCCCGCCGGCAGGGTGTCACGGTCCAGGACCTTCAGCGCCTCCACGGCGGCCGTGCTCGCGGGGGCCCCGGCCGGGCCGAAGCCGTCGGCGACGGCGAGGACCCGGGAGCCCGCGTAGGCGGTGTCCTGGTTGGCGGCGCGGACCAGGCCGGTGTCGGAGAGCGCGGCGTAACGGAGTTCCAGCATGTCGGTGTCCTCCTCGGACTCGCACGGGTGGGTGAGGTGGTCCACGAGGAAGGCCGCCAGGTCGCGCCGGGTCGCCGTCTCGGCCTCGACCCCGGCCCAGTACGCCCGGATCTCCCGGGCCGCGGGGCCCGGCTCCAGCGCGCACACCGTACGGATCCGGGCCAGCGGCATGCCGAGCCGGCGCAGCCAGGCCACCAGCCGGGCCTGCTCCAACTGCTCGGCGGCGTAGTAGCGGTAGCCGGTGTCCGGGTCGACCCGGGCGGGCCGCAGGAGTTCCAGCTCGTCGTAGAGCCGCAGCGCCTTCGGTGACAGTCGGCTGGCCTTCGCGAAGGCACCGATCGTCAGCGTCTTCCTTTTCATGTCCCTCCCTCGTGCCGCTCTCGATGCTGGGGCTTCACCGAAGGGCAAGGTCAAGCGATTCGCTCTCCACCGTGCCGATCATCCGTTATCTTTTCGTGACCAGGTCGGCCACATCCGATCACATACCGATCACACTCTGAAGGAACATGACCGCGCACAAGGCATCACGTCGCTCCCGCACCCGCCGCCGGAGGAGGAAGGCGCCCGAGTCGCGCGGCAGAGGGCCGCTGTGGGGCGGCCTCGGGGCCGTGGCGGTCGTCGGTGTCGCCGGGTTCGCCGCGGTGGGCTGGATGAGCGCTGGCACGGGCGAGTCGGCCGGTGAGGCGGGGGCCGCCTCGTCCGCCGAGCCCTCGCCCGAGCGCCCCCGCCGCTCCTCGAGCCCGAGCGCGAGCCCCAGCGCGAGCGGCGGCGCCGGCGCCGGTGAGGGCGCTCCCGGCAGCAGCCCGTCCTCCTCGCCCAGTTCGTCGCCGAGCCAGTCGGCGTCGGCATCCGCGTCCGCGTCCGCGTCCGCGTCGTCCAGTGGTGCGTCGGTCACCATCCCCCGGACCGGGCCCGGCACGTTCACCACGGCCGGAGGCGGCAGCGGCAAGGTCGGCAAGGGCACCCCCCTGCGCTACCGGGTCGAGGTCGAGAAGGGGCTGTCGCTGTCGCCCGCCGAGGTCGCCGAGGAGGTGGAGGACATCCTCGCCGACCCGCGCGGCTGGACGACGGACGGTGAGTCGGCCTTCCAGCGGGTCCCCGGCGGCGCCACCGACTTCGTCGTCAAGGTCGCCACCCCCGGCACCGTGGACGACGTCTGCGGCCGGTTCGGGCTGAACACCCGCGGCGAGTTCAACTGCAACGTCGGCGACGACGTCATGGTCAACCTCGAACGCTGGGAACTGGCGACCCCCGTCTACGCCGACGACGTCGAGGCCTACCGCGCCCTGATCATCAACCATGAGGTGGGCCACTTCCTCGGCCAGGGCCATGTCACCTGCCCCGGCAAGGGCAAGCCGGCCCCGGCGATGATGCAGCAGATCAAGGGCATGAAGGGCTGCGTCCCCAACGTCTGGCCGTACGACGACCGGGGCCGTCTCATCACGGGGCCGTCCGTACCCTGAGGGACACGCACAGGAACGGACCCACGAGATCGGAGCGCCCCCGTGGCCCGCACAGCCGCCCCCCGCCCCCGCACAGCCGCCCCCCGTATCGCCCTCGCCACCTACGACCCCGGGCCGGAGACGAGCCACGACCGGGATCTGCCGGTGCTGGTGCGGGCGCTGCGGGACGCCGGGGCCGACGCGGCGGCCGTGCACTGGGACGACCCTGCGGCCGACTGGGCCGGGTACGACCTCGTCGTCATCCGGTCCACCTGGGACTACAGCTGGCGCGCGGCCGAGTTCGTGGCCTGGGCGGAAAAGGCCGACGAGGCCGGCCGGCTCGCCAACCCGGCCGACGTCGTGCGCTGGAACACCGACAAGCGGTACCTCGGTGACCTCGCCGCCGCCGGGGTGCCCGTCGTGCCGACGGCCTATCTCGCGCCGGGCGACCCCCTGGAGCTTCCGGAGACACACCAGTACGTCGTCAAGCCGACCTCCGGCGCGGGCGCCCGTTTCGCCGCCCGGTACACCCCCGGCCAGCGGGACACCGCCGTACGGCATGTCGGGCGGATGCACGCCGAAGGGCTCACCGCGATGGTGCAGCCCTTCGTGACCAGCATCGACACCGAGGGGGAGCGGGCCCTGCAGTTCTTCGGGGGCCGATTGCTGCACGCCAGCCGCAAGGGCGCGGTGCTCGCGCCCGGCACGGCCTACGACGCCGACAAGACCGCCCACCCGGACCTTGCGCCCTGGACCCCGACCGAGGACGAACTCGCCGTCGCCGAGCGGGCGTTGGCGGCCGTACCGGGGGCGCCCGAGCTGCTGTACGCGCGCGTCGACCTCGTCACCGGCGAGGACGGGCGGCCCTGCGTGATGGAGCTGGAACTCGTCGAACCCAACCTCTTCCTGTGGCTGCACCCGGAGTCGCTGCCCCGTGCGGTCGAGGCGATCCTGGCGGCGGCGACCGTCGGCTGAACTCCGGTCCCCCACCCGGTCCCGTCTCCCGGACCCGCGAGCCCGCCTCACCCGAAGAGGCGGGAAATCCGCGAAGCGCGCGTCCCGCCCGTGCCCGCTGCCTACCCTTCGGGGTTACAACAGCGCGTACGGGAACCACAACTGAGAGCGTGACCAGCATCGTGGGCGGATCGGAGTCGCGGCGCACGTCCGGTTTCCCGGCGGAGCTGACGAGCTTCGTGGGGCGACGGGACGAGGCCGCCGATGTCAGACGGTTGTTGACGGCGGGCAGACTGCTGACCCTGACGGGACCGGGCGGGGTGGGCAAGACCCGGCTCGCCGGGCATGTGGCGGGAGAGGTCGCCCGGGCCTTCCCGGACGGCGTGTGGCTCGTGCCCCTGGCCGCGCTGAGCGACGAGGCGTTCGTCCCGCACGCCGTGAACGACGCGCTCGGCGTCCGCAACGAGACGGTACGGCCCCCACTGGAGATCCTCGTCGACCACCTGCGCGAGCGGCGGTTATTGATCGTCCTCGACAACTGCGAGCATCTGCTGCGCAGTTGCGCCGTCCTCGCCCAGGCCGTGCTGGCGGCCACCGAGGGCGTACGGATCCTCGCCACCAGCAGACACCGGCTCGGTCTGGCCGGGGAACACCTCTTCGAGGTGCCGCCGCTGCCCGCCCCCGCCACGGAGGAACTGACCCCGTCGGCGGTCGAGTCCTTCCCGGCCCTCAGGCTGTTCGCCGACCGGGCGGCCGCCGTGGTCCCCGGCTTCACCGTCGGGGAGGCGAACCAGCAGGCGGTGGCCCGCCTCTGCCGGCGCCTCGACGGACTGCCGCTCGCCATCGAACTGGCGGCGGTCCGGGTGCGCGCCCTGGGCGTCGACCAGCTCGTCGAACGCCTCGACGACCGCTACCAGCTCCTCACCTGCGGCAGCCCGACCTCCGCTCCCCGCCACCGCACCCTGCGCTCCGCAGTCGACTGGAGCCATGAACTGTGCACCCCGCAGGAGCAGTTGGTGTGGGCATGGCTGTCCGTGTTCGTCGGCGGCTTCGATCTGGCCGCCGCCGAGGCCGTCTGCGCCGGGGACGACGGCACCGGGGACAGGATCGCCCCGTGCGCCGTGCTGGACGCCGTCGCCGGGCTCGTCGACAAGTCGGTGCTCGTCCGGGAGGAACACGCCGGGCAGGTCCGCTACCGGCTGCTGGTCTCCCTGCGCGACTACGGACTGGAGAAGCTGCACGACCTGGGCGAGGCGACCGAGACCCGGCGGCGCCACCGCGACCACTTCGCCCGCCTCGGCGCCGAGTACGAGCAGGCCTGGTTCGGGCCCGACCAGGCGGAGATCACCGAACGCATCCGTATCGACCAGGACAACTTCCGTGCCGCGCTGGACTTCTGTCTCACCACCCCGGGCGAGGCCCAGCACGGGCTGCGGCTCGCCGCCGGCCTGTGGTTCCACTGGGTCGCGGGCGGCATCTGGGGCGAGGGCCGGCACTGGATGGACGGCGCCCTGCGGGCCGGGGCCCGGCCCGACGCCGGCCTGACCCGCGCCATGTGGGCGGGTGCCCTGACCTCGCTGGTGCACAGCCGCTCCGCCGCCGTCCTCGCCGGCCTGGACCCGTTACGGAGCGCCGCCGACGACGACGCGGAACTCCCGGTGCCCGCGCCCCCGCCCGTGCCGGCCGGCGCTCTTGTCCCGGGCCGGGCCCGCGCCTCCACCGTCTTCGTCGTCCTCACCCGCGTCGAACTGGCCTGCTCCCTCGTCAGCCGGGGCCGCGCCGCGGAGGCCATCCCGCTGTGCGCCGAGGCCGTCGCCCTGTGCGAGGCGCACGGGGAACAGTGGGCCCGTTCCTGGGCGCTGCGCACCCTCGCCCTCGCCCACTGGTCGGCCGGACAGTACGAGCGCGCCGCCGAGCACGCCCGCGCCTGCCTGCGACTCCCGTACACCGTGCGCCAGCACCAGAGTCTCGCCCGCACCCTCGACCTGCTCGCCGCCGCCGAGGCCCTGGCGGGCCACGCCGAGCGGGCGGGCGTGCTGCGCGGGGCCGTCGACCGCATCTGGCACGACATCGGCGGCAACCCCATGGACGCCCTGCGCCCCGGCCGCCCCCGCGCCGCCGAGCAGCACGCCCGTCGCGCCCTCGGCGACCACGCCTACACCCTGGCCCACCGCAGGGGCGGCCGTCTGACCGCGGAACAGGCGGTGGCGTACGCGCTCGGTGAGGCGGGGAGGGGCCGGGTGCCCGGCGCGCGCGAGAGGGAGGGGCCCGCCCCGGTCCCCCGTACGCGCGCCGCCTCGACCGGGGGTGCGGGTGCCGCCCCGGCCACCGGTCCCGTCGGCACGTCCTGGGCCCCGGGCGCCGGGTCCGCCGACCCGGTCCCCCTCACCCGCCGTGAACTCCAGGTCGCCGCCCTCGTCGCCCAGGGCCGTACCAACAAACAGATCGCCGACCACCTGGTCATCGCCCGCCGCACCGCCGAGGGGCACGTCGAGCGCATCCTCGTGAAGCTGGGCTTCCACAACCGCAGTCAGGTCGCGGCCTGGTTCAGCGCGCGGGCGGGGCTGTAGCGGGAGCCGGCAGGGGCACGGACAGGGTGGTCAGGGTGCCCCGTTCGGTGCCGCGCACCCGGACACGGCCGGCTCCGGCGCCCGGGGCCGTGATCAGCGCCTCGGCGAGCCGCGGCCCGCGCCCCGCTGGCCGCCCTGCCGCGGGGCCGGGCCCGTACCCCGTCACCTCGCAGCGCAACTCGCCAGCCCCGGCGTGGAGTTCGACGAATCCGGCGCCGTCCCCGCGGACTCCGCTGCCGTCTCCGTGGACTCTGCTGCCGCCCCCGTGCTCCACGGCGTCCGCCGCGAGCTCCGTCACGGCCTGGACGAGGGCGCCCCGCACGGCGGCGCAGAGGCCGGCCCGGACGCCGGCCTCCTCGACGAGCGAGCGCAGCAGGGGGAGACCCGCCGCGTCGAACTCCGTCCGCAGCAGCGGAGCCCCTCTCACCCGGTGTCTCCCACGGCTCCGGCTCCGGCCCCGGCCCCGCTCGGATCCCCGTCCGCCTCCACGCTGACCAGCAGCTGGGGCACCTCGCCGGCGCCCAGCTGCTCCAGCACCAGCCCCAGCAGCTCGCCGCAGCGCACGGTGACCTCGCTGCCGGCCGGGAGGGACGCGGCGAGGCTGATCAGCTGCCAGGCGCAGTGGGCCTCCATGAAGCACAGGTCACGCAGGTCGAGGACGAGGTGGCTGGGGCCGGCGTCGTCACGGCGTTCCACTGCCTCGCGCAGGGCCTCGACGAACTCGGTACGCGTGCTCAGCTCGGCGCTGCCGGCGATCCGCTCGCCCTCGGGGGTCTCGGTGGCCTCCAGGGAGTCGAGGCGTTCCATGACCCGCAGCGGGTGGACCTTGCCGACGCGGGCCGTCAGGTCGTCGTCGAAGTGCCGCCGGTCGTACCAGCAGATGGCGGTGAACAGCGGATCCGCGAACAGCGGGGCCACGGACGCCTCGTAGTCCAGCAGCCGGTCGTGCCCGAGGTTCATCCGGGGCGCCCAGCTCATGTCCGCGGTGACCCGCAACCCCGTCCAGCCCTCGTGGCAGGCACGGTCGACCTCGGAGGCGTAGGTGTCGATCGTGCGCTGCTCCCGGAAGCGGCCGTCGGGGGCGTAGATCTCCGTGTTGCGCTTGAGCGACAGCTGACCCCCGGCCCGCGCGGCCACGACCTGCCCGCTGCCCCGGTCCAACAGGGCGACCACCTCGTCGTCGCTCAGGTCGTCCGGGTCCATGACGAGCAGGACCTTCTCCCCGCGCGCCAGGCTGGTCCGGGTGTACGCGGTGAACACCTTCCAGGGGGACTCCCCGGTGGCTTCCCCCGGCGTCCCCGGTCCCATGCACGCGTGGTCCCCCAGCCGCAGCCGCTCGACGGGCACGGTTCGCTCCGCGGGGTGCCGGGTCGTCATGGGGCCGCCCTTCCGTGAGATCACCACTCTGCTCTGCACGGACAGTAGGCCCAGCGGTGCCCCTCACGGCCGGATGATCGCCAATCTTCCGATCGGGGAGCTTTGGTGAGCGATCGCGGCGAAAATCGACCGGTGGTGCACGTGAACTGATGAGACGCGATCAGGCCCGGTCAGGTGGCTGCGGGACGGTGGCGATCCGCTGCAGCAGCCCCCACGTGAACTCCGCGACGCACTCCCGCCGCACCCCCTGCCCGTCGGGGGCGTGGAACCGCAGTCCCCAGCGCGTGGGCGCCGTCCCCTCCAGCGGTCGCGCCGGCGCGAACGCCCGCGCGACCTCGTCCACCGTGCAGGACCACGGCGTCAGATCCTCCAGCGCGCGCAACTCGGGCCCGGCCACCCCCGGCGCCCGCACCAGCCACTCGTTCCACACCGCCCCGTTCGGCGCGAGCAGCACCTCGAAGCGGAGACCGGCCCACAACGGCACCGGCCACAGCCATGCCTCGCAGTCCAGGTCGCCGATCTTCTGGACGGTGACGGACTCCGGCGGGCCGAGGACCGACCGGTAGCGGGAGGCCGAGCCCCGCGTCCGGGGCGAGCGCACCATCGCCTGCCACCGCCGGTTCGCCTCCCGCATGTCCGCGACGGAGACGCCCAGCTCACGGCGGGCGTCCTCGACCAGGTGCGGGTTGTGGTCGGCCATGCGGCGGAGCATGACGAGCTGGAAGTCCAGCGGGGTGAACGGACCGGAGGGCCTATCGGGGCCGGGGCGGCGCTTCGCGGAGGACATGGGGTCCATCGTGGCCCACGGCACCGGAGGTGGCCCGGCGGTCATCGGCCCGCTCACCCGGGCGGCGCCCGTCCGGCAGGAACAGCACCGAGTTGACGTACCGCCCGGCGAGCGGCAGGACACGCCGGAGCAGCCCCTGGGACGCCCGGTGCGACGTACGCGCCTGGTGGGCCTCCAGGGTGGCCGGGACGAGGGGGAGCCAGGTCCCGGCGGGCAGGACCCAGCCGGCGTAGCCGAGGCCGGCCAGGAGGTCGACGACCGGGGCGATCGGCTGGATACGGGCCTCCAGTTCGACGAACAGGGCGGGGCGGTCCCGGGCCAGCAGGCCCGACGCGCCGCGCAGGACGGCCAGTTCGTTGCCGTCGACGTCGATCTTGACGAAGCCGACGTCCGTCAGGCCGAGCCCGTCGAGGGTGACGCAGGCGACGTCCAGTGCACGGGCGTGGATGTCCCGGCGGACCAGGGAGGACACCCCCCGGCCGCCGTCGTCGCCGGACGGCAGCCAGAGGCGGGCCGTGCCCGGCCCGTCCGAGGCGGCGGCCTGGACGACCCGGACGTTGGCCGGAGCCGACGCGGCGAGCAGCCGGGCGAGCCGGGGCGCTGGCTCCACGGTCACCACCCGCGCGGCCCGTGCGGCCAGCCGGTGCGTCCAGGGGCCGTACCAGCCGCCGACGTCCACCGCCGTACCGCAGTCCGGCGGGCACAGGTCGTCGAGCCGGTTCAGCTCCGGCTCGAACCGCGGGTAGACGGACCGGGCGGCCGCGGCGACCAGTCGGTCCGGGAGGAGCGGCGCCAGCCGAGCGGCGAGTGTGGTCATGAACCCGTCCTCCTGAGCAGCAGTGCGGAGAGTTTCTCGTGTTCGTCCTCGGTCACCTGCTCGCCCGACGACGGCAGCAGCTGCGGAATGCCGTCGATGATCGGGTAACGGCGGTGCAGCCGGGGGTTGTAGAGCGACTCCGGCGCCCGGGCGCCGGTGGTGCCGGTCCGCTCCTCCTCGTGGACCACCAGGTGCAGCGGCCCCTTGTCCAGCGGGCACGCCAGGATCTGGAGCAACGGGTCGTCGGGATTCATGGAGGGGTCAACTCCTTGGCCGGTGAGGGGTCGTGGGGCGCCGGGGGCGCGGGGGCGTCGTGCTTGGGCATGCTCAGGAGTACGGCGACCGCCAGCACCGTGCCGGACAGCCGCAGGGCCAGACGCAGCGGATCGTCGGGCAGCGACTCGCCGAACGACAGCGTCCCGAGCACCGCCGTGAACAGGGAGGTCACCGTCGTACAGACCGGCACGATCAGCGAGGCCCGGCAGCGCTGCAGCGCCGCCTGTGACATCACCAGACCGAACGCGCCGGTGACGAGCAGGAGATACGGGTACGGGGAGCGCAGCAGGCCCGCCACCGCTTCCCCGAATCCGTCGGTGGTCAGACGGCTGGACACACCCTTGATCGCGAGCGAGCTGACGCCGTACAGCAGGCCCACGGCCACGCCGTACTCGACGCCCGTGGTCGGCAGCCGGTGCCGGTGTCGGGCGCGCCGCTCGGCGGACCGGTAGAGCCCCACCCCCGCCGCCAGCGCGGGCAGGCAGATCGTCAGGACCAGCGCGTACGGCGCCCCGCGGCCGACGGTGTCGGCGCTCTCGTCCAGCGACAGCACCACCATCAGCAGCGCGGCGAGGATGGCCCCGAGGGCGTACCGCTCCCGGCCCGTGGTCCGCTCGCCGAGCAGCCGCGCCGAGAGCAGGACCAGCAGGACCAGCCCCGACACGAAGATGCCCTGGGCGGCGGCGATCGGCAGGGTCCGGTACACGGCCAGCTGGGCGGCGAACCCGGCGGCCAGCGACAGCGAACCCGCGATCCACAGCGGGCTGCCGACGACCTGCCGCAGCAGCTTCACCGGGGCGCGGACCGTGACCTGCGGCATGGCGGTGAGCGCACGCTTCTCCAGGACGAACCCGGTGCTGTAGAGCGCGTTCGCCAGCAGGGCCGCGGCCACTCCCCACCACATCGCCTACGTCCTTCGCGCGTGCAGCAGCAGGATCGACGCCAGCGACGGGGCGGCGCAGGCCAGGCGGTCCAGTGGCCGCAGCGGACGCGGTACGCCGTGGAAGGGCGCCCCGCGCAGCGTGACGATCTCGAAGCCGGACGCGGCCACGAACTCCCGCAGCGCGCGGGCGGTGTAGAGCCGCAGATGACCCACCACCTCCGTCCCCGGGCGGCCGTGGATGCCGCGCAGGCTCACCTCCGAGAACACCGGCTGCACGCCCGCGAGCAGCAGGGCTCGGTTGTACCAGGCGGCGAGATTGGGGGTCGACAGCATGAGGTGGCCGCCGGGGCGCAGGACGCGACGGATCTCGTCGAGGGCGGCGTCCGGGTCGACGAGGTGCTCGATGACCTCGCTGAACAGGACGGCGTCGGCGGACTCCGCCCGCAACGGCAGTCCGCCGTCGGTGAGTTCGCCGCGGATCGCGTACGGGATGCGGGTGCGGGCCCGCTCGAGGGCGTCCTGGGACCAGTCGACGCCGACGATGCGGTGGCCGGCGAGCAGCGGGGCGGCGGTGGCGGCGGCCGTGCCGTCGCCGCAGCCGACGTCGAGGACGGTGCGGGGGCCCGTCGTGGCCGCCGGGCCGAGGGCGGCGGCCAGCATACGGGCCTGGGCGAGGCTGCGGGGGGTGCCGGAGGCGACGGGGACGGACGGGTCCTCGTAGAAGTCCCGCAGTCCCCGCACGGGCGGCTCGGCCGAGGTGGTGGGCGAGGTGGCCGGTGTCACCGGGCGTCCTCCTGCGTCGCGTGGAGGTAGTGCTCGAAGAGGTCGCGCAGGTGGGCTCCGTCGCCGTGGCTGAGCAGGGCGCGGGACCAGCGCAGGGCCACGTGCAGGCGGCCCGCGGTGGAGGCGGTCGTGACGGTGAGGCCGCGCGGCATGCGGGCCGGGGCCGAGAACCACACGGCGTGGGCACGGCCGGCCCCCTCGCCGAAGTCGAGGGCGTAGGGGATGCGGCCGATGTTGCTGAGCAGGGTGGTCGACGTCCAGGGGCCCGCGGCTCTGCGCAGGCCCCGGGTGAGGGCGGCCCGCCAGGCGACGGGGACCACCGGCGCCGTCAACAGGGATGCGGCGTGTCCGAGTTGGGGCCTCGGGAGGGACTTCAGAGCGCGGGTGCGTTCGGCCGTCCGGCGCAGGAGGACGGGCAGCGGTGTGTGGTCGGCGCGCAACTCGTCGTGGGAGAAGGGGACTTCGACCAGGCGGGTGCCGTTGCCTATCGCCATGTCCGTGTCCCTCGTACGGTCGTCCACGGGCATGGTGATGCGCAGGGGGCGGGGGTGGGCTCCGTGTTCCCGGTTCCAGTGGGCGAGCGTCAGGGCGGTGGTGACCATGAGCTGGTCGTTCACGGTGTAGGGGGCGCCCTTCGGGCGGCGGGGCACGGGCAGTTCGGTGACGAGCAGGCCGTTGCCGGGTGAGGGTTCGGGGGTGCCGGAGGCGACCCGGGCGGGGCGGGCCCAGGGGGAGGGGGCGTCCGTCTCGGGAGGGGCCGGTTCGTCGTCGGCGGCGGGGGAGGGGCGGACCGGCGGGGCCGTGGGGGCGTTGTCCTCGCCGCCGTAGAGCTGGGCCGCGGTGGCGAGGATCCGCAGACAGGCGGGACCGTCGAGCGCGGTGTGGTTGATGGTGAGGAAGAGGACGGTGCCTTTCGGGGCCCCGGGGGCGGGGGCCTCCGGGTGCCGGGTCGGGGTCGGGGTCGGGGTCGGGGTCGCCGGCACGGTGACGTGACGGCCCGTGGTGGGGCCGCCCGCCGTGAGGCCGACCGCGTCGGTCGCCTCGCTTCCCACCGCGGGCCCCGCTCCCTCCACCACCTCCAGGCGGATCGGCGGCGACAGCGTCAGCGGGGGCGCCTCGACCAGGGCCCTGGTCCGCGCGTCCCGCAACGCGTGCGGGCCGGCGGGCAGGAAGGCCACCACCTCGACCTCCGGCCCCTCGGTCAGCTCCCACTCGTAGCGGCGGCTGTACCACCGCCCCGGCGCCTCCCGCATGAGGATGCGGGGGTGGGCGCGCAGGGCGGTGACGAAGGCCGTGCGGAGCCGGCCGGGGTCGAGCCGGCCGGGAAGGTGGACCTCGATGTGGACGGTCTCGGGCTCCTGTTCCTGGGCGCAGTGCCGGGACACCTCGTCGACCACCGGGAAGGGGATACGGACGGGCCCGTGGGCGGCGTCGTCCCGCGGGGGGTGGTCCAGCGTCGTCATACGGGCCCTCCCTTGCCGGTACCGCCGCTTCCCGCGGGGCCGCCGTCCTCCGGCGACGGCTCGGACCTCGGCGGCGCCTCGGACTTCGGCTTGGTGAACGCGATGCGCCGGGTCGGGGTGTCCGGGTCCTCCTGCGGGGAGCCCGGCCCGCGCGCCGAGATCGTCGGACCGGCCACCGACCCGCCGCCTCCGGCCCCGCCGTTCAGCGTCCTGTCCACCCGCCTGCGCTGCGGCAACGGTTCCGTCGGCGCCTGCGCCCCCGGCGGAACAGCGAACCGCCGCGTCGTGCCGGGCCGGTCGGGGGCGGTCTCCATCCCGGCCCCCAGACTCACCAGCCCGGCGAACAGGCCGGTCAGCGCGAGGAGTTGGGCGACATGGCCGAACGCGCCCTCGCCCGCCGCGACCGGCTCGCCCGCCCCGAGCGCGGCGGCGACACCGGCGCCCGCCAGGGCGAGGAGGGCGATCGGGACGAGCAGGCCGTGCCGCTTCCGCGCGAGCAGGGCCAGCAGTGGGACGAGGAGGGCGAGGAAGCCCGCGACGACGATGCCGACGAGGGTGAGGGCGACCACGCCGAGCCAGGGACCGGGGCCGGGCGGCGCCGGCTGCGGCTCGTCGGGGTTGGCCTCCCGGCGGCGCCACAGGGCCAGCCCGAGCAGGGCCGCGAGGCCCACACCGGCACCGATCAGCCCGGCCTCGTACGTCACGGACGGCTCGTACGACAGCTTGACGGTGCCGCCCGCGCCGCCGGGGACGCGCCACCCCTGCTGCCAGCCGTCCAGCCGTACCGGGGTCAGCTCACGGCCGCCCAGCGTGGCCTTCCAGCCGTCGTTGAAGTTCTCGTACGTCGTCAGATAGGAGGCCGCGCCGTCGCCGACGGTGACCTCGCGGCGGTCGCCGAGCCAGTCCCGTATGCCCAACTCCCGCCCTCCGGCGGCGGGTTCGGCGAGCGAACCCCGGGTGAGGGTCACGGCGGTGACGGCCAGGGCGCCGGTGTCCTCGGACTCGAAGGTGTGCCGGTCGTCCGCGCCGAGTTCCAGCGCGCCCCCGGCCTTGCCGTTCTGGCAGAGCGTCAGATCGACCGGCCGCCGCTCCGTCAGGTCCCGTACCGTGCCCCGGGCGCTCGTCTCGTACAGCGTCCCGTCGACCTCGACCGCCGGGCCCTGGCCGCACGGCAGCTCGAAGTCCCGGGCCGGGGCGGGCTGCGGGGTGCGGAACTGGTCGAGGGCCGGGATGTACGCCTCCGTCAGACCGACCGGGAGCTGCAGGTCCTCGTCGGCGACGGGGTTGTGGACGGTCAGCGGGGCCGTCTCGGTGACGGTGATGTCGAGTCGGTCGGTGGTGATCGGGTCGAAGCGGACCCAGCCGTTCTCGTCGACACCGGCGATGGCGGCACCGTCCGGGGAACTGATCTCGACCTGGGTCGGCCGCGCCGACAGGCCGCCCGCCGGGGCCAGGACGAGCGAGCCGACCGGCCACTTGTCACCCCAGCTGAGATGGATCGTGGGGTCGTCGCCCGCGATCCACGCCGTGGTCAGGTCGCCGTCGGTCAGGTTGCGCGGCGAGAGCCCGGCCCCGAGGGAGGCGGTGGACTCGGCGCTCGCCCTGATCTGGGTCTGCTGCTCGGGGGCGGCCTTGTACAGCAGCTTGTCGAGTTCGTCGCCCGGCACGGGCACGGCCGTCGCCTTCACCTCGTACGTCCCCGCGGTGGCGGTGCCGAAGGTGCGGTGCAGTCCCGGTTCCGTGCCCGTGGGGGAGAGGCCGGTCGGGTCGGCCCCGCGCGACAGCGAGACCACCTCGGCCGAGGCGGCCGCGCTGCCGGGGTCCTGGGCGTCCGTCGGCAGCCGCAGCATCCGGGTGACCTTGACCGCGGGGAGGTCGATCTCGGAGAATCCGGCGCCGACGAGTCCGGTGTGCCGCTCCGCCGAGTCGAGGATCGTGATCTTCAGCCAGTTCGTGTCGCCGGGAGCGGCGTCGACGGTCTGGGTCGAGCCGTCGGCCTGGAGGTTCGTGGAGCGGGAGCCCCGCTCGGTCTCCACCCTGATCCGGGTCGGTGCCGACCGCACCCCGTCCTGCGGCAGCGGTGTGACCTCGAAGGACGACGGGATGTCCTGGCTGCCGTCGAAGTCGATCCGCAGCCACTGCCCGTTGGCCGACCCGGCCGAGCCCTCCGCCCAGGCGGTGCCACGGTCGCCGTCGAAGGCGTTCACCGGGTCGTACTGCGGCAGATGGAACAGCCAGTTGCCGCTGGTCGAGGCGGTCACCGCCTTGGCGCCGCGCAGCTCGGCCACCGTCTGGTGGCCGAGGCCCGACACCGGCAGGATCTGCTTCGGCTGCGCCCCGGGGTCCTGGACGCTCCCGCTCGGGTTCCGCTCGTTCGCCGTGTAGGTGTACGACGTGTTGGCGTTGACCAGGCCGAAGCGGGTGTCCGCGCGGCGCAGCCCGTCCCCGACCACCTGCACGGCCGGGGTGCCGAGCCCCGGGTGGTTGTCGCCGGTCAGCACGGTGGCCCGGTCGCGCAGCTCCGGGTCGGCGGCCAGCGGCAGCAGCGACTCGGGGCCGCCGGAGACGACGGCCGTGTCGGCGATCGCCTTCAGCCCCGCCTGCCCGGGACGCGGCACGTCCCCGGCCGGGCGGTAGATCTCCACGGCCCGCTGGCGCGCGTACAGCCCCTCGACCTGCAGCGGGGTGCCCTCGGCGATCCGGCCGCCGGTCATCACCGGCCCGAGCCCGGTCACCCGCTCGTACCCGGACTGCTCCAGAGTCCGTTTCACGGTCGTGGTCGGCACCGCGCCGATCTGGTCGGGGTCCAGGTCGTTGCGTACGACGACGTAGTACAGGCCCGCCCGGCTCAGGTAGTCGCCGAGGCCGGGGACCTCGGCGCCCGTCAGCAGTGCCTGCTCGACGGCGTCCATCGCGCGCCGGTTGCCGGGGGTGCCGAAGGGGACGTAGTCGCGCTGCGCCCAGCGGGAGTCGGCGAGGACGTCCAGGGGCTGGTCGACGGTGGTGCCCCAGGTGTGGATGCCGTGCGCGGTGGCCGGCACGACCAGTGCGCGGGAGTCCGGCGAGTACTTCTCCAGCCAGTCGGCCGTCGCCTGCCAGTACGTGGGCAGCTTCTTGAACGAACCCGGCTGCAGCACCGACCCGTTGAGGTACGGCCACAGCAGACCCGGTACGACGAGGACGGCCGCGACCAGCGGGGCGAACCGCCGCCCGCGCACCGGCCGGGCACCCCGCGCCTGCGCGGCCACGCCCACCAGGTGCGCGAGCCCGAGGACGAGCGCGAGCGCCAGCCCCGTCTGGAACTTGTAGATGTTCCGGAAGGGCACCAGGCCCCCGTTCAGCCAGTCCTGGACCACCCCGTGGAAGGGCGCCCCGAACGCGCCGCCGTACCCGGCGAGGGTGAACAGCGCGACCACCAGCACGGTCAGCACCAGCCACCGGCGCTCGGGCATGTCCCGCCGCGCCAGCCCGGCCAGGCCCAGCCCCGCCGCCAGCGCCGACGACAGGATCACCACGACGGATGCGGCGACGGACCACCCGGCCGGCAGCCAGGGCTCACCGAAGTGCAGATAGCCCACCCAGTTCCCGGCGCCCCGCAGCGCCTCGGTGGCGGACATGGTGGCCGTCGTGGTCTGCGAACTCTCCACGTACGGCAGGAAGTTCTCCCCGTAGAAGCCGAGCAGCAGCAGCGGGACCACCCACCACGCGGTCGCCAGCAGCACCCCCGGCACCCACCAGGCGATCAGCCCGCGCTGCCGGGGCCCCGGCCTCCGGGTGAGCAGATACAGCCCGACCGGCAGCAGCGAGGCCAGGGTCGCGGACGCGTTGACCCCGCCCATGAACGGGATGACGAGCGCCGACCGCAGGGCCGCCACCCGGGCGCTGTACCGCTCGTTCGTCAGCGGCAGCAGGACCCACGGCAGGAACGCCCCCGGCAGCGCGGCGGCCGAGGTCGACCCCACGACCGTCGTGAACACGGGCCACAGCGCGTAGGCACCGGCGGCGAGCAGCCTCGACGCGGAGCTTCCGACCCCCAGCCGCTCCGCGAGCCGCAGCACACCCCAGAAGGCCACCGACACGATCAGGGACAGCCACAGCCGCTCCGCCAGCCACACCGGCAGCCCGACCAGGTCGGTCAGCCCGTAGTACGGCAGCATCGGCCACAGGTAGCCGACGTACTGGTCCTGGATGCCGCCGAACCCGCCCCGGTCGTGCCACAGTTGGCCGAGGTCGGAGAGGAACTGCCAGGGATCGGTGGTGACCCCGAGCTTGGTGTCGAAGGTCTGCCGCCCCGGCTGCGCCGCGACCAGCAGCACGAACACCACGGCCCAGAATCCCAGCAGCCAGCGCCGCGACCGAGGGCCCTCGGGGGGTCCCTCGGTCGTGCCCGCGGGCCGCACCGGCGCGGGGGGTGGAGCCTGGACCGTGCTCGTCATGGTGGACACCGCCGGAGGATGAGGAGGAGGTTCCAGGTGGCGAACTCACGCAGTCCCGGCGCCTTCACGACGGTCTCCGCGAGAAACGGCCAGTAGCGGGAGCGCGCCGACACGACCGTCACGTCGTCCCGGCCGCGCACCTGCCGCAGAGTGCGTCCGATGTGCACGGCGAAGAGGTTCTCGCCGAGGGTGTGCTTGGCGTCCTTGCCCGTACGGCGCCGGTAGCGGGCCCGCGCCCGTTCGGCTCCCAGGTAGTGCCAGGGCGCCCACTCGTGCCCGCCCCAGGGGGAGAGCCAGTTCGTGAACGAGACGTAGATCAGCCCGCCGGGCCGGGTGACCCGCGCGAGTTCGCTGAGGAAGGTCGGCGGGTCGGCGACGTGCTCCAGCACGTTGGAGGTGAAGGTGACGTCCGCGACCCCGTCGGCCAGGGGGAGGAGGTACCCGTCGGCGACGACGGCCCCGTCCGGCGGCTTCGTCCCCAACTCCCGCAGGTCCGGCTCGAAGAGGTACGCCTGGGCGCCCCGCCGCCGGAACTCCTCGGTGAAGTACCCGCTGCCACCACCGACATCGACGACGGTCAGTCCGGCGACGGGCCCGCCGCCGTACGCCTCGACCTGGTCGACGGCGTCCCGGGCGAGGAGGGAGTAGCAGTGCTCGGGATCGTCCTGCTCGCGCATGAAGGCCCGGAAGAGGGTGACGGAGCGGCGCAGCGAGGGGTCCTTGTGACCGCCGGTACTCATGGGGCGCGGGGCTGTGACATTTTCGGCTCCGCCGCGTGGGCGCGACCGGCCCCCACGCATCCGCGGCCGCCAACGATGCGTCGAGGCACCCCTTTTGGCGCTCAAGGCGTCCAACCCCGCACCGCCTCCGCCGCCACCGCCCGGAACTGCCGGACCGTGTGCCCCCACCGGTAGTGCGCGGCGCGCTCCCGCGCCGCCTTCCCCATCAGCACCCGCCGGTCGGTCGACAACGCCAGCGCGCACCACGCCGCGGCGAAGGAGGACTCCCCCCGGGCGAGCACACCCGTCTCCCCGTCCACGACGGAGTCCCGCAGCCCGGGCACGTCGAAGGCCACCGACGGTGTCTCCCGTACGGCCGCCTCCGTGACGACCAGCCCCCACCCCTCCACGGCCGACGGATGCAGCAGCAGCCAAGCCGCGCACAGCAGTCGGTGCTTCTCCTCCTCGGACACGTGCCCGGCGAACTCGACCCCCGGTCCGGCCATCGCCCGCAGCCGCGCCCGCTCGGGTCCGTCCCCGACGATCACGAGCCGTCCGCCCGTGACCGGCCGCACCCGTTCCCACAGCCGCAGCAGCAGATCGATCCGCTTGTACTCGACCAGCCGGCCCACGGCCACGAACAGCGGTTCGGCCGACCGTTCGGCGCGCGGCCCCGGTTCCTCGACCCCGTTGTGCACGACCCGTATCCGGTCCCGTTCCACACCGATCGAGCGGAGCGCGGTCGCCGTCGACGAGGAGACGGCGACCAGCAGGTTCCGGCGCTGCGCGGCCGTCAGCGACCAGTGTTCGAGGCGGCGGCCGAGCCGCGCGGCCGGTGCCAGCGCGCCGCCGAACCGCAACTGCCACAGATCCGTGTGCACATGGTTGACCAGGCACATCGTCGGACCGTGGTGCCAGAGCGGGGCGAGGTAGGGCATGCCGTTGCACACCTCGACCAGCAGGTCGCAGTCGCCGACCTGACGGGCGAAGGCCGATCTGGCGCGCAGATGGTGGCTCAGATCGCCGCCGGCCGACACGACCCGGTAGTCGCGGTAGGCCGCGGGGCCGCCGCACAGCAGGGTGACCTGGTGACCGAGCCGGGTCAGGCCGTCGGCGAGCCGGTCGACGAGGAGCTCGGAGCCCCCCGCCGCCGGATTACCGAGGTCACGGCGGGCGAGAAAGACGATCCGGCGCGGCTGTGGGGGACTTGCCGACCGGTGCCGGTCGAGGTGCGGAAACACCTCGACCAGCGAGAACGGCACGTGCTGGGGCATGGGTGCTCCAACTCGTCTCGGGGTGCGGAACTCAGCGGGGAGAAGGACGTTCGCCGTGGGGGATGTTCCGGTGGGGCGTGGGGTCCGGGTGGGTCGTACGGGTGGCGCGTGCCTCGGAGGTGCTCGGACGCAGGGGGGCCGGGAGCAGAGGGATCGGAGGGACGAGGGTCGGGGCGTGAGTGGATCGGAAGTACCGGGGGTGTCCGGAGTCGCTGTGGGCGAGGTGTGGGTGGGCTGTGCTCAGGTGGGGTGGACAGTTTTCGCCCAGCGGTTCGAAGCTGCTACTCACCGGCGTGACAATTTTCGGGGTTTATTCAACTGACGCCCTGTCACATCGTGATCTCTTCCTGGGACGACTCGGGCGTATCGGGGCGCCGCCTGCCACGTGCGACCAGAACGGCACCGGCCACGGCGAGGACGAAACCGACCACAGCGGCACCGATCGGCACCGTCCGCCCCACCAGCCGCAGCAGTCCGCTGTCCTTCTCCGCCTGGTCCACCGCGAACTTCTGCGTCGCCGGGGTGAACGCGAGCTTCCGGCTGTCGAGCAGCACCGCCGCGTCCTCGGTGCCGCCCGGCGCCCGCAGGGTCCGGCGCGGCCCGGTCTGGGCGTAGAGCACGCGTCCCGTGCTCTGGTCGACGACCAGTTCGAGACCGTGGTTGGCGTACCACTCCTCGGCGAGCACCTGCGGCCGGGCCGGCTCGTCGACGAGGGCGCCGGGGACCAGCCGGGTGCCGGTCTTCGTGGCCGGGACCTTCGCCGTGAACCGCAGTCCCTCGTAGCCCCGGATCTTCTTGCGGCCCTCGTAGTGGAGCGTCACCGTCGCTCCGAGCGTGTTGTCCCACCAGCGGTAGGAGCGTTGCTGCACGTCGAAGGGGAACTTCAGGTAGGCCTCGCCCTCGATGTACGGCTTCTCGTCGCAGCAGTGCACGGGCCGGTTGGTCCTGCGGTCGCTGACCCAGCGGTGCGGGGAGAAGTCCAGCGCGTCGTGCGGGTCGGCCGCCGGCAGCGACTTCTCGGTGTCGACCGAGGTGATCACGTCCCACACGGCGGCCCCGCTGCGCTCACTTTCGGCCACATCGCCCCGTACCCGCTGGGTGACGGTGATCTCCTGGCCCGGCACGGTCTTCACCTGCTCCACGTCGAAGACGCTGCCGGTGCCGGAGTAGACGGCGGTGGTGTCGATGTCGATCGGGTTCACGGCGGCCCTCGGCTCCACGTACCACGCGAGCAGGGGCGCGAGGACCAGCAGGAACGTGCCGAGGCCCAGCAGGACCAGTGAGAGTGGTGAAGCTGTACGGCGCATCCGGGCACTCCAGGGGGCGTTGGGAGGTGCGACTCGGGTAGGCGTGCGGAAAGTGCGACGCCTGGGGGGAATGTGCGCGTGCGGATGGGGGCTACGTATGGGCCGGGAACCGTAGGCGGAGTCTTGACGCAGTGTCAATGCATTGCTGACACTGAGTCCGCGGGGTGCCCTGGGTGGGGACGACCTGTCGACCGAGAGGCTGCCCCTGCGATGCCCAGACTGCTCGCCGCCGCACTGACCATGGTGGCCGCCGCCGCTCTCGCCGCGGGGGCCGCGTTCGGTGTCGTGGCCCTGCTCGAGGCCACCCCGGACCAGCCGAACACCCCGCTCATCACCTACGAGAACGCCGGTCAGGAGCGCTGAGGGGTGACCGGAGGACCGGGAACCGTCACCGTCCGCTCGGCCTGGCACGACGTGCCGCGGCTGCAGGTGCGCGAGTTCGCCGCGATCGCCATGGCCGAGGCCCCGGCCCTCGCCGAGGAGATCCTGCGCGAGATCCGCCGCGAGTACCCCCATCTGCCCGTCGTCCTCGACGACTCCGGCGAGCCGATGGCCCTCATCGGCATCCGCCGCGCGATCGAGGTCTTCGTCCAGCACCTGGAGACCGCCGAGGGCCGCCCGCGGGTGCCTCCCGGCGTCTTCCAGGAGTTCGGCCGCGGCGAGGGCCTGAACGGCCGCAGCCTGGATTCGCTGCAGGCGATCTACCGCCTCGGCGTACGCCTGGCCTGGCGCCGTTTCGCGGAGATCGGCCAGCGCGTGGAGATCCCGCCGCCCGCGATGTACGAGCTGGTCGACGCCGGGTACGAGTACCTGGACGGTCTGGTGGACCAGTCGGTGCGCGGCTACGCGGAGGCGGCGGCCCGGCAGGCCGGTGAACGGCTGCGACTGCAACGCCGGCTGATGGAACTCCTGCTCGCCGAGCACCACCGCGGCGACCCGGCGGACGCGCTCACCGAACGCGCGGCCCGGATCGGCTGGACCCTCCCGGAGAAGGTCGCCGTCGGAGTCCTGTTACGGCCGGCCCGCGAGGCCATGGCGCCCGCCGTGGGCCAGGGCGTCCTGCTGGACATGGAGTACGAGCAGCCCCGCATGGTCGTCCCCGAACCCGACGCGGCGGGCCGTCCCGAACTCCTGCACCGCGCCCTGACCGGCTGGTCGGGCGCGATCGGACCGCCGGTGCCGCTGGCCGACGCGGCGAAATCGCTGCGCTGGGCGGAGGCCGCCGTCCGTCTCATGGAACGCCGGCTGCTCCCCGGCGGCGAGGTCCTGCACTGCACCGAGCACACCGAGGCCCTCGTCCTCCTCCAGCCCGAGGAGCTGATCGACGACCTCGCCCTGCGCTGCCTCGCCCCCCTCGCCCACTGCGGCCCCACGCACGGCCGCCGGCTCGCCGAGACCCTCCTGGCCTGGCTGGAGACCCGGGGCGGCGCCCCCGAGATCGCCGCCCGCCTGGGTGTGCACCCGCAAACCGTCCGCTACCGCCTCCGTCAGATACGGGAGCTGTGGGGCGACGAGATCGACGATTCCGACCGCCGCTTCGAGCTGGAGCTGGTGCTTCGGGCGCAGCGGCTGCGGGGGGAGCTGGGGGATCCGCGCGGGCGGCGGTGATGGGGGGCGCCTGAGGGCTCGGGGGTGCGTGTCTCGTCGGCGGGTGCGGGTGGGTGGGGGCTGGTCGCGCAGTTCCCCGCGCCCCTGACAAACAGGGCTGCGCCCCATGCTGTTCAGGCCCGCAGGGTCTGGGTATTCAGGGGCGCGGGGAACTGCGCGAGAAGCCCCACCGGACCCGCGCCCGACATTGCACCCCCCGTTCCTCCCCCTCGCTCGATCGTCCGTGGTTATTGCCCGGTCCACGCACTATGACTAGCCTGTGTTCGTCATGCCGATCGACCGTTGAAATTTCGAACACCGCCGCAGTCAGAACCGACAGACAGAGGGAAGGGGGCCGGCCGTGGGACGCCTCGTACCTGCCGTGACCCGGGCGCTCGACATATTGGAGCTCTTCCTGGACGGGGACGGCACACTCTCCGCCCCCGACATCGTGCGCAGGCTCCAACTGCCCCGCACCACCGTGCACGAGCTGGTCACCACGCTCGCCGCCAGGGGATACATCGTCCAGGTCCAGGGCCAGCCGGGACGCTACCGCCTCGGAGTCCGCCCGTACCAGCTCGGCAGCCGTTACGCCGAGCAGCTGGACCTCGCCGCCGAGGGGCAGCAGGTGGCCAGGTCCGTCGCCGAGACCTGCGACGAGACGGTGCACGTGGCGATCCTGGAGTACACGGACGTCATCTACATCGCCAAGGTCGACTCCACGCACGCCGTCCGCATGGTCTCCGCCGCGGGCCGCCGCCTCCCGGCGCACTGCACCTCCGTCGGCAAGATGCTCCTCGCCTCCCTTCCCGAGGCCGAGCTGAACGCCCGGATCCCGGACGACGCCGACCTGCTCGCCATGACCCCCAACAGCATCACCGACCCGGCCGCCCTGCGCGAGACCCTGGCCCGGATCCGTGAGCGGGGTCTCGCCGTGGAGAACCGCGAGTCCAACCCGGACGTCTCCTGCGTCGCCGCGCCGGTCCGCGACCGCACGGGCAGGGTCGTCGCCGCGATCTCCATCTCCGTCCCCATGATCCGCTGGAGCGACGAGCGCCGGATCGAGCTGGAGCAGCTCGCCGCCAAGGGCGCCGCGGAACTGTCCGAGCGCCTCGGCCACCGGAGCGTGGCATGAGCGCGAACACGGGGTACGAGATCGCCGTACGGGAGTACGCGGCCCTCGGCGAGGGCCCCACCTGGGACGCCGAGGCCCAGCGTCTGATCTGGATCGACATCCTCGGGTCGCGCGTGTACACGTACGACCCGGCCTCGGGCCGCCGCACGGTCCTCGTGACCGAGCAGCACGTCGGCGCGGTCAAGCCGCGCGCCGGGGGCGGCCTCGTCCTGAACCTCCGGGACGGCGTCGGCCTCACCGATCCCGACGGCGCCTTCCGGTGGCTGCACCACGAGCCGGTGCCGGGCCGCCGCGCCAACGACGCGGCCGTGGCACCCGACGGCTCCCTCTTCGCCGGCACCATGCGCTACGACGAGGCCCCGGGCGGCGGCACCCTGGCCCGCTTCACGGCCGACGGGCTCACCACGACCGTCCTCGACGACGTCGCCGTCAGCAACGGCACCGGCTGGAGCCCGGACGGACGGCTGATGTACTACATCGACTCGCCGACCCGCCGCATCGACGTCTTCGACTACCCGGACACGGGCGCGCCGGAGGGCCGGCTGCCCGTGAACCGGCGTCCCTTCGTGACCGTCGAGGACGGAGACGGCTTCCCCGACGGCCTCACCGTCGACGCCGAGGGCTGTGTCTGGGTCGCCCTCTGGGAGGGCGGTGCCGTCCGCCGCTACACCCCGGACGGCACCCTGGACCGCGTGGTCCCCCTCCCCACCCCCCGCCCCACCGCCTGTGCCTTCGGCGGCCCCGACCTCACCGACCTCTACATCACGACGGCCCGCACGGGCACGGACACCCCGCACCCCCTGTCCGGCTCCCTGCTGGTCGTACCGGGCGCGGGCAAGGGCCTGGCCCAGCCGGTGTTCGCGGGCTGATCCCGCGGCGAAAGCACGGCACGACGTGGTCGCCCGCCGCGAGGAGGGCGACCACGGCCGTTCAACGGGCGGATCGCACCGGACCCCGTCACTCGCGTACGGCCGCACCGTCACTCGCGTACGGGCACGCCGCTCTCCGTGTCGGCGGCGGCTGTGGAGGCGGCGGCGAGCGCCCGTACCGCCTCGATCACGGCGGGTTCACGCAGCACCCGTGACACGGCCTCGATGTCCTGGAGCAGGTCGGTGAAGTCCGTCGCGACCGTGACCTCCGGGAAGGCCGCCCGGCCGGGCGTACCGCCGGCGTCCCCCACCACCGCAGGACCGTCCGGACCCGCCGCGAGCGCGGGGAAGACGAGCGGGCCCGACACGAGCGTGACCGTCGCCCCGCCGCCGGGCGCCCGCCTCCGCGCGGCCACCGCGTCCTGGACGGTCACGGCGGCGGCGAGGGCCTTGGCCCGGCCCGGCTCGTGCCCGAGCTCCAGCGCGGCGTCGTACGCGCGGCGCCGCAGGTCGTCGTCGAGGTGGCGGGTCAGCCGGAGCAGGGCGTCCCGGATGAACGTCTCCCGGCGGGTGAGGCGCAGCTCCGGGGTGGCGCGCAGCGCGAAGGGGACCCGGGAGTCGTCGACCGTGCGGGTCAGCAGGTACAGGGGCCGCAGCCGCCGGTGGAGGGCCCGCACCCGCCAGCGGTCCCGCAGGTACTGGCCGCCGTGCGGAACGATGAAGCCCACCGCGATGCAGATGGCGGCCAGGGCGGCGACCGGCGGCGCCACGTGCGTGCTCAGCCAGTCCAGGTCGTGCCCCGTCCAGCGGGCGACCACCGCCGTGAACTTCGCGGCGTCGAACACCAGGTTGAGCGCGCAGCCCAGCCCCAGCGCCCGCAGGCCCCCGCGCAGCCACCGGTCGAGGCCGTCCGCGCGTACCCAGTTGCGGATCAGCCGGTAGGTGATCACGCAGGCCGCCGTGTGCGCGCCGAGGTAGAGCAGGATCTCCTCGCGCATGAAGGGCGTGGTCGCGTAGTACGTGTCGAGGTCGCGCAGCCGCTCGCGGGGCACGTCCGCGAGTGCGAACAGCACCCACAGGACGACGATCACCGCCGTGTAGACGGCGGCGACCCACCGCATGAGGCGGCGGGTCGCCGGGGAGCGGTCGGCCGGGCCGTTGCGCCAGGCGACGATCAGCAGCAGACAGCACGCGCAGAACGCGGTGATCAGGGAGTACACCCAGGGCGCGGCGATGTTCGGCACGCCCACGACCCGGTTGGTCCACGCGATGACCGACGGCACCGCGAACACGAAGACGCAGGCCGCGAGCAGCAGCAGCCCGCCGACCGCCCGCAGCAGGGAGTCCCGCCACAGCTTCACGATGCCGGGCAGCTTGATCATCAGCGCGGCGGTCAGTACGGCCGTGGGGATCCAGAAGGAGATGTACAGATCACCGAAGAAGTCGGCGGGACCGCTGGAGCCGAGCGCCCCGGTGGTCGCCGGTACGGCCGCCCCCGTCATCTGCGGTGCCTGCGATAGCCCAGGGTCGCCTGGATGGCCTGCCCCACGGGGTCGGCCGGGCCGCCCGGATCCGCCGCTCCGGCCGGGCCGTCCTGTCCGGTGTCCACCCAGGGGCGGAGGGTGGTGGCGAGCCGGTGCCCGAAGTCCTCGGCCTCCTGCTCCTCCGACTCGTGGGAGCCGTGCCGCGCGGCGATGGGAGTCCCTCCCTGTCCCAGGGCCGCCGACAACTCCGGGGAGAGTGTCGGCAGCGCGGTCGCGCGCGTGTCGGGCCCGCTCGGCGCGTCCGGCGTGCCCGCCTCACCGGAGGGCGTGAGCGAGGCGTCCGGGCCCGGCAGCGGATGATGGCAGTGTCCGGCGTGCATGTGCCACAACTCGTGTCCCAGGATGACCAGTTGCTGCACGGTCTCGGCCCGCTCCTCGACGATCACCAGGTCGAAGTCGGGGAACTCCATCCACAGTCCGGTCACCCCTATCCCGTCCGGGAACCGCTCGAACCGCAGTTTCACCGGCCGGCCGCCCCGCCGCGCGCTCATCTCCTCGCACAGCGCCGCGCCCAACTCCCGTACACCGACGGGCCCGTCGAGCCGCTCCCGGACCGCCCTGCCGAGCCCCGCGGTCAGTTTCCGCATCTCGGCGCCGGACCGGGACGGCAGCAGCGCGGCCCGCACCCTGCCGACGGCCCCGCCCAGAGCGGTGAACCCACGCGTGCCCCGGCCCCCGCCGCGGCTCATCGACGGGCCTCCTCGTCGTCGACTCCGAGCAGTCCTTCGAGCATGACGGCGAGTGCCTCCTGCTTGCGGGGGGTCAGCCGATGGCCGCGCAGCGCGAGCGTGACCACCCCGTGCCGGGTGGCGAACTCGACCAGGGGCCCGTCGCCGTCCGTGCCGTCGTCAAGTCCCCCGAGCAGGCGCACCAGTTCCCGGTTCAGCACGGCCGGGGCGGGGTCGGTGAAGAACCGGACGCCCTCCCGGGCGCCGAAGAACTCCGCGAGTTCGGTCAGGTCGGACACGTTCGGCGTCTTGCGGCCCAGCAGCAGCTGCCGGGCCCACTCGGGACTGATGGAGAGCCGCTCCGCGACCTCCCGGCAGACCTCACCGGCCCGCTTGCCGCTCCGCGCGGCATACGTCTCGTGCAGCGCCCGCACTCGCCCCCGCACGCGGTCGTCGACCCGGTCGGGCACGGGCTCGCCCCCGTCGAGCAACGTCCGCACCACGTCCTCGGCGAGACCGGTGCGCCGCGCCAGCGCCGGTACGTCGAGAAGCCGGTCCCGGTCACCTCCGTTCCCGGCGATACGGGCGTCGAGGCGGGTCAGGGTCTCGGCGAGGCTGAGGCTGTCTGGCAGGGCGGGCACGGGCCGACCCTACGTGCCCGCGGACGACGGGACCACGGGAATCCAACGATCGTTGAATTTCGACCAACGATGGTTGCGCCGCCCGGTGCCGGCACCCGGCGGACGACGAGGCGGCCGCCACCGCCCCTGTACCCCATTGACTCGCCCCGGCTTCGACCATAGCGTCCCGTTCGGCTCAACGATCACCATCCGCAATACCGAACAGCGAAGGGGTCGCCCCGAATGACCCGCACCGCCCGCTTCACCCTCGACCCCGCGTTCAAGGTCGGCCAGGTCGACCCCCGCCTCTTCGGCTCCTTCGTCGAGCACCTCGGCCGCTGCGTCTACACCGGCATCTTCGAACCGGACCACGCCACCGCGGACGAGGCGGGCCTGCGCACCGACGTCCTGGACCTGGTCCGGGAGCTGGGCGTCACCACGATCCGCTACCCCGGCGGCAACTTCGTCTCCGGCTACAAGTGGGAGGACTCCGTCGGCCCCGCCGAGGACCGCCCCCGCCGCCTCGACCTCGCCTGGCGCTCCACCGAGACCAACCGCTTCGGCCTCTCCGAGTACATCGCCTTCCTGAAGAAGGTCGGCCCCCAGGCCGAACCGATGATGGCCCTCAACCTCGGCACCCGGGGCGTCGCCGAGGCCCTGGAACTCCAGGAGTACGCCAACCACCCCGCCGGCACCGCCCTGTCCGACCTCCGCGTCGCGCACGGCGACAAGGACCCCTTCGGCATCACACTCTGGTGTCTCGGCAACGAGATGGACGGGCCCTGGCAGACCGGCCACAAGACGGCGACCGAGTACGGCCGTGTCGCCGCCGAGACCGCCCGCGCGATGCGCCAGATCGACCCGGACGTCGAACTCGTCGCCTGCGGCTCCTCCAGCCAGTCCATGCCGACGTTCGCCGCGTGGGAGGCGACGGTCCTGGAGGAGACGTACGACCTCGTCGACTACATCTCCCTGCACGCCTACTACCAGCCCGAGGACGGTGACATCGACTCCTTCCTCGCCTCCGCCGTCGACATGGAGTCCTTCATCGAGAACGTGGTCGCCACCGCCGACCACGTGGGCGCGAAGCTCAAGTCCAAGAAGAAGATCAACCTCTCCTTCGACGAGTGGAACGTCTGGTACATCTCGAAGTGGCACGAGATCGAGGACTCCGGCACCCGGGACTGGGCGGAGGCCCCCCGCCTGCTGGAGGACAACTACAGCGTCACCGACGCCGTCGTCTTCGGCTCGCTCCTCATCGCCCTCCTCCGGCACGCCGACCGCGTCACCGTCGCCTGCCTCGCGCAGCTCGTCAACGTGATCGCCCCGATCATGACCGAGCCGGGCGGCCCGGCCTGGCGGCAGACGACGTTCTTCCCGTTCGCGCAGGCCGCGCGGTACGGGCGGGGCGAGGTGCTCGACGTCCGGGTGGACTCGCCGACGTACGGGACGAAGAAGTACGGCGAGACGGATCTGCTGCACGCCACGGCGGTGCGGGCCGAGGACGGATCGGTGACCGTGTTCGCGGTCAACCGGGGCCGTACGGCGGCGCTGCCGCTGGAAGTCGCCCTGAACGGGATGGGGTTGAGCCGGGTCGTCGAGCACAGCGTGCTGGCCGACGCGGATCCGGACGCGCGGAACACGTTGGCGGAGCCCGAGCGGGTCGCTCCGCGGGTGGTGGATGGAGCGGTGCTTCGGGAGGGTGTGCTGAGCGTGGTTCTCGAGCCGCTGTCGTGGAATGTGATCCGGCTCGGCTGAGAGCGCGGCGGCTGTCCGCTGCCGGGTGCGGCCGGTTCGTGGGTGCTCGCGCAGTTCCCCGCGCCCCTTCGGGGCGTGGGTCGGCCGGGCGTCCGGCGTGGCCGACAATGGGGGCCATGAGGATCTCGGCACGGGCGGACTACGCCGTACGCGCGGTACTGGAAGTCGCCGTACGGCAGGACGGCGGCCCGGTGAAGGCGGAAGTCATCGCGACCGTCCAGGAGATTCCGCACAAGTTCCTGGAGGGCATCCTCGGCGACCTGCGCCGGGGCGGCCTGGTCACCAGCAGGCGAGGCGGCAGCGGCGGGTACCTGCTGGCACGCGAGCCCGCCGCCATCACCGTCGCCGACGTGATCCGCGCCGTCGACGGCCCGATCGTGTCGGTGCGCGGCGAACGCCCCACCGGCCTCACCTACACCGGTTCCGCCGAACCGCTGCTGCCGCTGTGGATCGCCCTGCGGGCCAACGTCCGCCGCATCCTGGAGGGCGTCACGGTGGCCGACATCGCGGCCGGGGCCCTCCCCGAGCCGGTGAAGGGCCTGGCGGCGGAGCCGGCGGCCTGGGAGAACCCGTGACCGCGCGTCGCCGTGCCGGGGCGGCCCCCGACCGCCGGGCAGATCTCCCGGTGGCGGCCCGCGCCCTCACGCCAGCCGCATCGCCAGCGTCACCTCGGCCCCCGCGCCCCTGCGGGCCGTCCGCACCGTCAGGCGGTCCGTGACCAGGTGGGCGAGCCAGAGGCCGCGCCCGGGGCAGGTGCCCGTGAGACCGGGGAGGAGTTCGGGGATGGCGGGAGTGAAGCCGGGGCCGCTGTCGGTGATGCGGCACTCCAGTTCGTGGGGGAGGCGGCGCAGTTCGAGGCGGCCCTGACCGCCGGCGTGCTCGACCGCGTTGGTGGCGATCTCGCTGACCGCGAGGGTGAACTCGCCGAGGCGGACGCCGCCGAGGCCCGCCGCCGCGGCCGTGTCCTCCACCTGGGCGCGTACCTGGGGCAGGTTCTCGCCCGTGAAGTGCCGTTGCAGCAGGACCGTCCCGGGCGACGCCGTCGTGGCGCGGCCGGGGGCCTCGCGGCCCGGGCCGCCGATCGTTCCTGTACCGCTGTCCGTCTCCCCGCCCGGCATCACGGCCGCCTCCTCTCGATGGGACTCGATGGGTACGAGCACGGGTGTTGGGCGTCAAAGGTGAACTGCCGCACCCTGCCCACGCTAGTCGCGCTCGTTCGATGTGTACCCAGGAGACCGAGAGGGCATCGTGCCTGGTCAAAACCGTGCGTATTCGACCGGATCGTGATTGGTTCCGCCCGACCTCGGCTGATCGGTTTGCGTTCCTCGATCGGCCGGGGCCGGCCCGCGGCGTCGGCGCGCCGGTGTCCTCGGTACCGATGCCCATGCGCCCGGTCGGCCGTGGGTCCCGATCCGCAGGGAAATGGGTGCCAGGCCCGATGGTGACACCGGGAGGCCGCGTGTGACCGTGGCCGTACCACCCGCTCACCGGTCCGCAAGGGAGGAGCCCTGACCCAGCCCGGATCCATGACCCAGCCCGGATCCATGACCCAGCCCGACACCGAACCGCCGCGCGCGTACCGGCGGCGGCGCGGCCGTGCCTGGGCCCTCCTGGCCGGCTCGCTGGTGATGCTGGTCATGGGCATGGTGCTGCCGCAGGGCCTGCTCCTTGCGTCCGGCCTGGTCACGGCGGGGATGGCGACGCACCTGCTGGCGCCGCCGGATCACCCCGAGCGCCCGGACGTGTCCAACCCTCCCTGCCTCTGCGAGGTCCCCGATCGCCGCGGCGCCGCCGGTGACGCCCGCGCCGACCGGGCCGGTTCCGCGCCCACGGGCCCCTGACCTCCGCCGTCCACCGCCCGCTGCTACTTCTGCGTCACCCGCGCGATCGACTCCAGCACCTCCCGCGGGTTCCCGTCGGGCGTCACGGCTCCGCCGATGCGCTTGCGGACGGTCGCGGCGACCTCGGACCAGTTCGTCTCCGCGACGGGGTAGAGGCGGAGGTTCTGGAGGGTGTCGAGGCCGCTCCACAGAGCCCGGTGGGCCTTGTCCGCGCGCATCGCGTCGGCGGCGGAGGTGGTGACGGGGAGCAGTTCGTACTGGGCGGCCTGCTCGGTCACGTACTTGTCGGTGTAGAGGAAGTCGAGGAACTTCCCGATGGCGGCGCGGTGGTCGTCGTTGCGGAAGGCGACGACCCAGTCCGCGGTGCCCATCGTGGGGGTCTCCTTGCCGTCGCGGCTCGGCAGCGGCACCGCGCCGTAGGGCACGGAGTCGGAGGAGTCCGCGATCTGGCGGATCAGTGACAGCGGAGCGTTGACCATGGCGGCGTCACCGGTGAGGAAGGCGTCGACGGCCTCGCCGCGGTTCAGTTCGCCGGGCGCGACCGGGCCGGTGAGGCCCTCGCCGACCAGGTTCTCCTTCAGCCAGGTCAGCGTCGCCACATTGGCGGGGGAGGCGATGTCGTAGCGGTTCGTGGAGTCGGTGTAGCCGCCGTCACCGGCCAGCAGCCACATCAGGGTCTCGGCCTCCGCCTCCTCCGGTCCGAGCGGTACGGCGATCGGGTACTTCACCCCTTGCGCCTTCAACACCTGTGCCGCCGACTGGAGTTGGTCCCAGGTCTTCGGCGGCTTCAGGCCCGCCCGCGCGAACAGGTCCTTGTTGTAGTAGAGCAGGCGGGTGCTCGCGGTGAACGGCAGTCCGTACTGCGCCCGGTCCATCTCCCCGGCGTTCGCGAGGCTGCGGACGAACGAGGCCTGGGCCTGGACCGACAGCACCTCGTCCGCGCTGTAGAGCAGGTCCCGCGCGGCGTACTCGGAGTAGCTGTCCGTCTGCACGATGTCGGGCGCCTCGCCCCGCTTGACCAGCTTCGCGACCTTCTCCTCGACCTCGTCCGGGCCGTAGACCCGCACGTCCACGTCGATGCCGGGGTGTTCGGCGCCGAACGCCAGGGTGACCCGGTCCCAGTAGCCCTCGGAGTTCTTGCGCACGCTGTCGCCGTAGTTGGTCGCGACGACGGTCAGGGAGACCGTCCTCGACTCGGCGTCCGCGCCGCCGCCGCAGCCGGACAGCACGGCCGCCAGCCCCAGCGCGGTCGTGACCGCCACGATCGTCCGGGCGTTGTGGCGCACGGTCCACCCACCTCCAGCTCTCGGCCGCACCCGGGACAGGCGGGTACGGAGTTGCGACGGGGCTTGATCGTAGGGTGCGCACCGGTGCGCAGGGCACCGCGGGTGTTGCGTTCCGGTTCCGACGGCGTGACGGAGTGGCGTCATGACCGGCGACGCGACCGGGCGTCGTGACCGTGACGCGGCACCGCCGACAGGAAGTACGGAACCGGCATCCCCGTCGTTCAGCCGACCGGCCGCACCGTCACCATCCCCCCGACAGGGCGACGCCCCCGACAGGCCCACTACGGGCTCTGTCGGGGGCGTCGCCCCATGGGGTCTGTCAGGTGGGGTCCGTCAGGGGGTGGTCCGGCTCACCCCACCTGGTTGTAGACCGCGCCGGCCGCGGGCCACCCCTGGGGCTCCTCCAGGGGCTCCGGCTGGGTGCGGCCGCGTACCTGGGCGGCGGTGAGGCCCTGGGCCGCGCCCATGGTGCGGCGGTTCTGGGCGGCGGTCGCGAGGCCGGGCATCCCCGTCTGGGCGACGGGCTGCAGACCGGGCATGCCGGTCTGGGCGACGGGCTGCAGACCGGGCATGCCGGTCTGGGCGACGGGCTGCAGACCCGGGACCGGCATGGCGGCGGCCGGGGCGGCGGGCATCGGGGCCTGAGCGGGAACCGGCATCGGCATCGGGGCCGGAGCGGGCGCCGGGGCCGGGAACTGCATCGGCGCGGCGGGAGCCGGAGCGGGAGCGGGAGCCGGAGCGGGGGCGGCGAACTGCATGGACGCGGCGGCGGGAACGGGCGTCGGGGCGGGAGCGGGAGCGGGCGCTGGCGCCGGCGCCGGCGCCGGCGCGGGGGAGGCGAACTGCATGGAGGACGCGGGCGCCGGGGCCGGCATGCTCATGGCCTGCGCGGCGAGGTTGTGCATGCCAGTGCCGTTCGTCTCGCTCATCAGCCGGTCCACGGCCGCCGTACCCGAGCTGTAGCTGGTCCCGGTGCCCAGCTCGGGTACGGCGGCTCCCCTCCTGGACCCGTAGAGAACCGACTCCAGGCCGGACACCAGGCGACGCACGTCCACCTGGGGCCGGACCACGAGTCGCAGGAAGCGACTGGACGAGCCGACCTTGTTGCCGCACTCGCGGACCAGGATCCGGTGCTCGGTGAGGAGCCGGTCGCGGACCACGGTGCCCTCGGCGCCCACGGGCAGGCGCACGAAGAGGAAGTTCCCCTGCGACGGGTAGACCGTCAGCCCGGGGAGGGCGGAGAGCTGGCGGGCCATGTCCAGCCGGTCGCGGCGGACCTGGTGCAGGCTCTCCATGTACTCGGCACCGTGGTTCTTCAGCATGAACACCACGTGCTCGGCGAAGGAGTTGAGGTTCCACTTCGGCAGCATCGAGCGGACCTTGCCGGCGAGTGCCGGGTTGGCGACCAGGTAGCCGAAGCGGATGCCGTGCAGGCCGAAGTTCTTGCCGAGGCTGCGCAGCACGACCACGTTGGGCCGCATGACCGCGTCCTGGACCGTGGACGGCTCGTTCTCGGCGTCGGCGAACTCCAGGAACGACTCGTCGATGACGATCAGGTCGAGGTCGGCCATCGCGTCCATGAACTGCACCAGCGCGTGCCGGTGCAGGAAACCGCCGTCGGGGTTGTTCGGGTTGCAGATGACGGCGACCCGGGTGCCGCGGGCCCGGATGAACTCGGCGTACTGCGCGAGGTCCAGGGCGAAGCCGCTGGACTCCTGCAGCGGGAACATGTCGACCCGCTTGCCGGTCTCCATCGGCTGGTCGGTCCAGCGGCCGAAGGTGGGGACGGGGACGGCGAGGGACTCACGGACCATCAGATGGTCGAGCCAGGTGATGAGTTCGGTCGAACCGTTGCCCATCGCCACGCACTGCGGCGGGAGTTGGAGCAGGTTGCACAGCTCGGCCGTGATGGTGTCGGCGCTGCTCGGGTAGTACGTGATGATGTCGCGCAGCCTGCCCGCCATGTCGTCGAACATGGCGGGAGTGGGGAAGTAGGGGTTGCACGGGATACAGAAGTCCACCGGCCCCGTCCCGTCGCCGCCCTCACGCGTCAGCGCAGCCATCGAGGGGCTGTGCGCCGCGGTGCTGCGGAACAACGACGTGACGTTGTCGGACATGGAACCTCCGTAGGGGGCGGGCCCGTTGGGGACGACCGGGCCCGACGACTAAGGGCGGCCCGTGCGGGGGAGCACGGGCCGCCCCTACATACGGAGGCCGGGACGGCTGCGTTCAGCCGCCGAGATCTCGGTAAGAATATGTGAGGTGTCTGTGAAGAATCGTGGCGGGGTCGTCGGCAGGCGGGCCCTCGGCGGGCGGACCGCCGTCAGCCGAACGCGTGGACGGTCGTGGACCGGTAGGTCTCCCCGGGGCGCAGCACCGTCGACGGGTACGACGGCTGGTTGGGCGAGTCGGGGAAGTGCTGGGTCTCCAGACACAGGGCGTCCCCCTGCCGGTAGATCCTCCCGGAGCCTCCCACGAGCGTGCCGTCCAGGAAGTTCCCGGAGTAGAACTGCAGCCCCGGTTCGGTCGTCGAGATCCGCAGGGTGCGGCCGGACGCCGGGTCCGTGAGGGTGGCGGCCCACTGCGGCTCGGTGGTGACCCCTTTGTCCAGGACCCAGTTGTGGTCGAACCCCTTGGCGTGGAGCAGCTGCGGATCGGCCTCGCGGAGGTCGTCGCCGACCGCCTTGCCCGTGCGGAAGTCGAAGGGGGTGCCCGCGACCGGGGCCGGTTCGCCGGTGGGGATCAGCCCGGGGCCGACCGGGGTGTAGTGGGCGGCGGCGATCGTCAGCTCGTGGTCGAGGACCGAGCCGCTGCCCTCGCCCGCGAGGTTCCAGTAGACGTGGTTCGTGAGGTTGACGACCGTGGTCCGGTCGGTGGTGGCCTCGTAGTCGATCCGCCACTCGCCCCGCTCGGTGAGGGTGTAGGTCACCTTCACGTCGAGGGTGCCCGGGTAGCCCATCTCGCCGTCGGCGCTCGTGCGGGTCAGGCGCAGCCCCACGTCGGTGCCGTCCGTGAACGGCTCGACGTCCCACACGGCCCGGTCGAAGCCGTCCGTCCCGCCGTGCAGACTGTTCTCGCCGTCGTTCGCGGGGAGTTCGTACGTCTCGCCGTCCAGCGTGAAGCGGCCCGCGCCGATCCGGTTGCCGTACCGGCCGATCAGTGCGCCGAAGTAGGGCGACCCGGCGGCGTAGTCCTCCACGGTGCCGAGGTTCAGGGAGATGTTCGCGTACCGGCCGTCGCGGTCCGGGGTCTCCAACGACTGCACGATCCCGCCGTACGACAGGACCTTCAGCCGGGTGCCGCCGTTCTCCAGCGACCAGCGGTGGATCTCGGTGCCGTCGGAGAGCTTGCCGAAGAGTTCCTTCACGGGTGACGTCCCGCCTTTCTCCCATGGGAAAGGGGCCCCGCCGCTTCGGCGAGGCCCCCTTGCGGTGCGGTCAGTTGCCGCCCTTGCGCTTGTTCCACACATCGAAGCCGACGGCCGCCAGCAGGACGAGGCCCTTGATGACCTGCTGCCAGTCGGTGCCGATGCCGACGAGGTTCATACCGTTGTTGAGGACACCGAGGACGACACCACCGATGATCGCACCGAGGACGGTGCCGACGCCGCCGCTCATCGACGCGCCGCCGATGAACGAGGCCGCGATGGCCTCCAGCTCGAAGTTGAGGCCCGCCTTCGGGGACGCCGCGTTGAAGCGGGCGGCGAAGACCAGACCGGCCAGCGCGGCCATCATGCCCATGTTCAGGAAGATCAGGAAGGTGACCTTCTTGTCCTTCACACCGGACAGCTTGGCGGCGGGCAGGTTGCCGCCGATGGCGTAGATGTGACGGCCGATGATCGCGTTGCGCATCACGTAACCGAAGCCGACGACCAGCGCGCCGAGGATCAGCAGGACGATCGGGGCGCCCTTGTAGCTGGCGAGCAGCATGGTGACGGTGAGCAGGGCCGCGGAGATCGCGACGAGCTTGAGGACGAACAGGTTCATCGGCGGCACGTCGAGCGCGAACTCCTGCTGCCGGCGCCGGTCGCGGAACTCCTGGAGGACCACGAAGGCGATGACGGCGAAGCCCAGCAGCAGCGTCAGGTTGTGGTAGTTGGTCTCCGGGCCGACCTCGGGGAGGAAGCCGTTGGCGACCTTCTGCAGGCCCTCCGGGAACGGGCCGAGGGTCTGTCCCTTGAGGAAGATCTCGGTGAGACCGCGGAAGACGAGCATGCCCGCGAGGGTCACGATGAACGACGGTATGCCGAGATACGCGATGAAGAAGCCCTGCGCGGCACCCGCCGCGGCGCCCACGGCCAGACACAGCAGCACGGCCAGCGGCCACGGCAGGTCGTTGTCGACCATGAACACGGCCGCCATCGAGCCGATGAACGCGGTCAGGGAGCCCACGGACAGGTCGATGTGGCCCGCGATGATGACCAGCATCATGCCGATCGCGAGGATCAGGATGTAGCTGTTCTGCAGCACCAGGTTCGACACGTTGCGCGGCAGCAGCAGGTCGCCGTCGGTCCACACGGCGAACAGCGCCACGATCAGGCCGAGGGCGATCAGCATGCCGTACTGCCGCATGTTGCGGCGCATGCCGTCCAGTACCAGCTGGAGCAGGCCGCCGCCCGCCGCCGTCCCGCTTCTGCCGGGCGGCGCGGGGGCCGGGCTCTTGGCGGTCACATCCGTGCTCATCGGGTTACCTCTTTGTCCTTCGTCATCTGACGCATCAGCGATTCCTGCGTGGCCTCGGCACGCGAGAACTCACCCGTCAGCCGTCCTGCGGCCATCGTGTAGATGCGGTCGCACATTCCGAGCAGTTCCGGCAGCTCGGAGGAGATGAAGACGACCGCCTTGCCCTCGGCCGCCAGCTTGTCGATGACCGTGTAGATCTCGTACTTGGCGCCCACGTCGATCCCGCGGGTCGGCTCGTCCAGGATCAGCACATCGGGACCCGCGAAGATCCACTTGCTGAGGACGACCTTCTGCTGGTTGCCGCCGGAGAGCTTGCCCACCGGTTCGAAGACGGTCGGCGCCTTGATGTTCATGGAGGTGCGGAAGCGCTCGGCGACCTTCCGCTCCTCGTGCTCGTCGACCACGCCGGCCTTGGCGACCTTGCCCAGCGCACTGAGCGAGATGTTGCGGTTGATGGTGTCGATGAGGTTGAGGCCGTAGTGCTTGCGGTCCTCGGTGACGTAGGCGATGCCGTTGTCGACCGCCTCGGGGACGGTCCGGGTACGGATCGGCTTGCCGTCCTTGAGGACCGTGCCGCCGCTGTGGCGGCCGTAGGTGCGGCCGAAGACACTCATCGCCAGTTCGGTACGGCCCGCGCCCATGAGGCCGGCGATACCGACGATCTCACCGCGCCGCACCTGGATGGACACGTCGTCGACGACCTTGCGCTGCTGGTCGATCGGGTGGTGCACGGTCCAGTTGCGGATCTCCAGAGCGGGCGAGGCGCCCTGCTCCGGCTCGTGCGGGGTGCGCTCCGGGAAGCGGTGCTCCAGGTCGCGCCCCACCATGCCGCTGATGATCCGGTCCTCGGTGGTCTCCGCGGCCTTCACGTCGAGGGTCTCGATGGTCTGGCCGTCGCGGATGATCGTCACCGAGTCGGCGACCTTGCGGATCTCGTTCAGCTTGTGGGAGATGATGATCGAGGTGATGCCCTGCTTCTTCAACTCCAGGATGAGATCCAGGAGTTTGTCGCTGTCCTCGTCGTTCAGGGCGGCCGTCGGCTCGTCCAGGATGAGGAGCTTCACCTTCTTGGAGAGCGCCTTGGCGATCTCCACGAGCTGCTGCTTGCCCACGCCGATGTCGGCGACGCGGGTGTCCGGGTGGTCGGAGAGCCCCACCCTGCGCAGCAGTTCGGTGCCGTGCCGCAGCGTCTCCCGCCAGTCGATGAACCCGCCCTTGGCGTGCTCGTTGCCGAGGAAGATGTTCTCCGCGAGGGAGAGGTACGGCGACAGCGCCAGCTCCTGGTGGATGATGACGATGCCGCGCTGCTCGCTGGCCCTGATGTCCTTGAACTCGCAGGGCTCACCCTCGAAGAGGATGTCGCCCTCGTAGCTGCCGTGCGGGTGGACGCCGGAGAGGACCTTCATGAGGGTCGACTTGCCGGCGCCGTTCTCGCCGCAGATGGCATGGACCTCGCCCTGCTGGACGGTCAGTGTGACGTCCGACAGCGCTTTGACGCCGGGAAAGGTCTTGACGATCGAGCGCATTTCCAGGACGGGTCCCGCCATGGTCGTGCCTTCCAATCAGTGGTCGGTCGGGGAGCCGTCGTACTACTTGAGGTCGCTCTCCTTGATGTAGCCGGAGTCGACGACGGTCTCCTTGTAGTTCGCCTTGTCGACGCTGACCGGCTCCAGCAGGTAGGCGGGGACGACCTTCGAGCCGTTGTCGTAGGTCTTGGTGTCGTTGACCTCGGGCTTCTTGTCGTTCAGCAGCGCGTCGACCATGTTCGAGGCGACCTTGGCCAGCTCACGGGTGTCCTTGTAGACGGTCATCGACTGGTCACCGGCGATGATCGACTTCACCGAGGCGACCTCGGCGTCCTGGCCCGTGACGATCGGCAGCGGCTTGCTCTTGGAGCCGTAGTCGTCCGACTTCAGCGCGGACAGGATGCCGATGGAGATGCCGTCGTACGGGGAGAGGACGGCGTCCACGCGGTCGCTCTTGTACGCCGAGGTCAGGATGTCGTCCATGCGCTTCTGGGCGGTGCCGCCGTCCCAGCGCAGGGTGGTGACCTGGTTGAGCTGGGTCTGGCCGGACTTGACGACGAGCTGCTTCTTGTCGATGTAGGGCTGCAGGACGTTCATGGCGCCCTGGAAGAAGTAGCGGGTGTTGTTGTCGTCGTTGGAGCCGGCGAACAGCTCGACGTTGAACGGGCCCTTCTTGGAGCCGTCCTTGAGGCCCAGCTTCTCGACGATGTAGCCGCCCTGGAGCTCGCCGACCTTCTCGTTGTCGAAGGAGGCGTAGTAGTCCACGTTCTTCGTGCCGAGGATCAGGCGGTCGTAGGAGATGACCGGGATGTCGGCGTCGGCGGCCTGCTGCAGCACGTTGTTCATCGACTTGTTGTCGATGGCGGCGACGATGAGGGCCTTCACACCCTGCGTGATCAGGTTCTCGATCTGGCCGACCTGCTGGTCCGGGTCGTCCTCGCCGTAGACCAGCTTGGTCTTGTAGCCCATCTTCTCGAGGTTGGTCACGACGTTCTTGCCGTCGGCGATCCAGCGCTCGGAGGACTTGGTCGGCATCGCGATGCCGATGGTGGCGCCCTCGGTGCTGCCGCCCTTGTCCTCGCTGCCACCCTCACCGCTCTGACCACAGGCGGTCAGGGTGAGGGCGAGGGAGGCGGTGGAGGCTATGGCGGCGAGTGCGGCTCGGCGAGTGCGCATGATCATCATCCTTGATGTCTTGAAGGCTCTGTACGTTCTGGCGGGGACGGCACTTCATGAGCCGAAAGGAGCCAGAGGAGATGTGGGGGATTCTGTGTGACTGCGTCTTCTTCTGTGAAGCCCGTTGTCCGCTTCGTTATGAGGGATTTCCGAACCGCTTCAGATCTCCGGGCAAACGGGTACCGAGCGGCGCCATGTCGCCGTCCGCTCCGTGCCGCGCGAGGAGGTCCAGGGCCAGTCGGCCGCGCCGTACGCGTTCCTTCGCCGTGGACAGGGTGAGGTCCCGCATGTGGTGCCCGTAGGGGTAGATCCCGGGGGCCTTCGACAGGCCGAACTTCAGATAGATCGGTGCGCCGCGCCGGATCAGCTCGGCGACCTCGTACATCCTCACATAGCCGCCGAGGTCGTCGGGTGCCTCGATGTACATGTCCATCGGAGCGCCCGACACCCGCCGGATCTCGGTGAGGTGATCGAGCGTCAGATCGCTGGGCACGTTGATCGAGTCGCCGCCCAGGTTCTCGTACACGGCGTACGCGGTCGGGTTGACCGGGCCGATCAGCGCCGACACCTTGAAGGTCGTGTCGACCGGGATGATCCCCTCCAGCCGCGCCCGGTGCAGCGTCCACAGCACACCCTCGTCGGCGACGAGCAGGCACTTCACACCCAGCTCGGTCGCGCGCACGGCGTCCTCGACGCACCCGGCGACCGCGTCGTGGCCCCGGGCCCGCAGACCGGCGCCCTTGGAGTCGGTGCGGGTGGAGCCGCCGATGTCCCAGGTGCCGCGGGGGCCGGTGAACAGGCAGAGCTCGATGTCACGCTCGGCCGTCGCCTCCACCATCTCGGTGATCTCGGCGTCGGTGAGCATCCACACGCCGCTGCCCTGGCTGATCCGGTGGATCGGCACGTCGAGCCGCGAGGCCTCCTTGAGGACCACGCCGAGCGCCTCGGGCCCCTCCACGGAGGGCACCTCGGTGCGCCAGCGGCCACCGCCGGGGAAGGAGTGCGGGGAGGCGTCGGAAGGGTCGAGGGCGGGTGCGTTCAGCCCGAGGGCGGCGAGGGCCTGCTCGCCGGGTCGGCGCGGCGCCGGAGCGGTGGTGTCGGTCACAAGCTGTCCTTCTGGCTGCGTGGGATTCGGTATTTCGGACAAGGTTCGCGGCTCTCGGTGCACAAAAACATCGTGGGAGTGCGCCGGTACGAGGTCGTCAGGTACCCCGTACCGGCGCACGGCTCAGGGGTGTGTCATGGCCGCAGCAGGACCTTTCCGACGGTCGGGTCACCGGACCCCACCAGCTCGATGGCCTGCGAGAACTGCTCCAGGGGCAGCTCGTGCGTGACGAGCGGCAGCGGGTCCAGCAGCCCGGCTCCGAAGACCCGCACGGTGTGCGCCCAGGCGTCCGGCGCCGCGCCGAACACCGTGTGCACCTCCAGCTGCCTCACGACCAGGTCGGTCGGGTCGAGCCCGTCCGCGCCCGCCGCCGGGATGCCCGTCAGGACCAGCCGCCCGCCGCGCCGCAGCAGGGCGGCGGCCGTGGTCGCCGCGTCCGCGGACCCGGCGGTCTCGATGACGACGTCGAAGTCGCCCGGCAGCTCCTGGTCCTTGGTGCGGAAGTCCGTGGCGCCGAACCGCTTCGACAGCTCCGCCCGGTCCGGCCGGGTGCCCACGACGAGCAGCTCGGCCGGGGACGCCGCCTTCAGGAACTGAACGGCGAACATGCCGAGCGTTCCCGTGCCCACCACGGCCACCCGCTCGCCCGGGACGGCGTTCGCCTTGAGCGCGGCGGCCGCGATGCACGCGGCCGGCTCCAGCAGCGCCGCCGCCGACAGATCCGCGTCGTCCGGGAGAACGTGCAGCAGACGCGCGGGCAGGGTCAGGGTCGTGGCCATCGCGCCGGGCTGGGTGAACCCGGTCTCCTCGTACCCCGCCGAGCACAGCGTGGTCTCGCCCGCGTGGCAGCGGTCGCACACCTGGCAGTTCCGGAAGCCCTCGCCCACGACCTTGCGGCCTACAAGGCTTGAAGGGACACCGTCACCGACGGCCGTGACCGTCCCGGACCACTCGTGGCCCGGCGTGAGCGGGTAACGGACGTACCCCTCCGGCCGGTTGCCCTGGAAGACCTCGCGGTCGCTGCCGCAGATCCCGGAGGCGTGCACCCGCACGAGAGCCTCGCCGGCCGCCGGCTGCCGGGGCTCGTGCGGCACCAGCCGGTGCTCGCCCGGTGCCTCGATGACGACGGCTGCCGGGGAGCCGGCGTCGGCCGCGTCGGGCGTGGCGGTCACTCGCTGCCCTTGGGCTTGCGCTGCTCCCAGCCCTCGGCCCACAGGTCGAAGCGGGCCTGCTGCTGCGGGAACTCCGCCGCCGCGTCCACATCGAGCTCGACGCCGAGGCCGGGCTTGTCGGACAGGTGGAAGTAGCCGTCCACGACCTCCGGGGCCCCGGAGACGACCTTCTTGATCTCCGCGTCCGCGAAGTCGTTGAAGTGCTCCAGGATCTTGAAGTTCGGGGAGGTGAAGCCGACCTGGAGCGAGGCCGCGGTCAGCACCGGGCCGCCCACGTTGTGCGGCGCCACCAGCGTGTAGTGGGTCTCGGCGGTGGCGGCCAGCTTGCGGGTCTCCCAGATGCCGCCGATGTGGCCGACGTCGGGCTGGATGATGTCCACGGCCTGGCTCTCGAAGAGCTCCCGGAACTCGATCCGGTCGTGGATGCGCTCACCCGTGGCCACCGGGATGTCGACCTTGGCGGCGACCTTCTCCAGCGCCTTCAGGTTCTCCGGCGGGCACGGCTCCTCCAGCCACGCGGGCTTGAAGGGCGCCAGGTCCTTGGCGAGACGGACGGCGGTGGAGGGCGAGAACCGGCCGTGCATCTCCAGCATCAGCTCGGCGTCCGGGCCGATGGCGTCGCGTACGGCCTCGATCAGCGAGACGGCGTACAGGCTCTGCTCGTGGTCCAGCTCGAAGTGGCCGGTGCCGAAGGGGTCGATCTTGAGCGCCTTGTAGCCGCGCTCCATGACGCCCTGCGCCGCCTTGTGGTAAGCCTCGGGCGTGCGCTCGGTCGTGTACCAGCCGTTGGCGTACGCCTTGACCTTGTCGGTGACCTTGCCGCCGAGCAGCTGCCAGACCGGCACGCCGAGGGCCTTGCCCTTGATGTCCCAGCAGGCCATCTCGATGACGGCGATGCCCGACATCACGATCTCGCCGGCCCGGCCGTAGTCGCCGTACTTCATCCGCTTGACGAGGTCCTCGACAGCGAACGGGTCCGAGCCGAGAATGTGGTTGGTCTTCGCCTCGTGCAGATAGCCGAGCAGCGCGTCGGTGTGGCCCAGCATGCGGGTCTCGCCGACGCCGGTGAGCCCCTCGTCGGTGTGCACCTGTACGTAGGTCAGGTTCCGCCACGGCGTCCCGACCACGTGCGTGCTGATTCCCGTGATGCGCACGGTACTCCCTGTCCTTTGTGGTCTGTGTCTGTTCGAAATTTCGTCGCTCGTTCGAAATGCTGGTCGCGACAGTAAGGACGACCCGGTCTGGGTGTCAATGGGGTGAACCCACAACGGTTGCGTGTCGAGGGGCCCGAGGATCCGGACGGCGGGCGGACGGCCCCGGCCGTCCGCCTCCGGCGTGCCTGGTCCACGAGGTTCCTACACAACTTTCACGGGCCCACCCGGGAACGTCACCGCTGCGGAACATAATCTTCCGGCGTCATGGATTACTGCCACCCGTGCCAACGGCACCTCAATGGCGCCTTCTCCTGCTCGGGGTGCGGCGCGTCGGCCGAAGAGTGCCGCACCCACCCGGACGCCCTGTCCGCCGGGGACGGCACGGCCGCGGACCAACACGAGACTTCCTTCGCGCACGGGGCCCCCTTCGTGGACGAGACCCCCCTCGGGCACGCGCCCGCCTCGGAGGCCGCTCCGGCGAGTCCCGGCGGACGCCGGTGCCGGTCCCGGGGCCGCGGTGTGCGGGCCGACGAGAGTGCCCCGGCCGTGGAGGAGCACGCCGACGGCGGCGCCGCGTTCGGGGAGGCTGCCGAGAGCGGCACCGCGGAGCCCGGCGGCCGCCGGTCCCGCTCCCGGGGCCGCGGTGCGCGGGCCGGGCGGGAAGCTCCTGCCGTGGACCGACTCGACGGCGACGCGCCCGAGTTCGGGCCGGACGGCGCGGGTGACGCCCCGGAGGGCGGCTCGCGTCGGGGACGGTCCCGGGGTCGCGGTCGCGGCGCACGGGCCGGACGGCGGGACCGCAAGGCCGCCGCGCACCGGCGGCGGCGCCGGCGGGTGCTGATCGCCGGGGTCGGTCTGCTGCTCGCCGCCGGCGGGCTGAGCCTCGCCGAACTCGGCATGGAGGCACCGCCGAGGGAGCCGCGTGCGGCCTCCGTCGACGACGTCTCCGACGCCTCCCCGGCGGCCTCGGCGGACGGCGCCGCGAAGGCCGGGGGCGGCGCGGGGGACGGGCCGGCCGACGCGGCGAAGGACAGGAAGAAGCCGGACAAGTCGGCCTCCCCGTCCGCCTCCGAGTCCGGGCGATCCGTGGACGAGGACGCCGATGAGAACGGCGACCGCCCCGAGGACCGGTCGGCGTCCAAGGCGACGGCGAACCCCGCCCCCTCGGTCGCGAAGCCGGCCCCGGGCCCCGCGGAGACCGATGAGCCGACCGATGAGCCGACCGCGGACGAACCCGCCCCGCAGCCCAGTCCTTCGGCGACCTGCAAGCAATTCCTGTGGTGGTGCTCGTAGGAAGAACGGGCAGGTCAGAGCCCCCGGAGCGGAGACCGTGCCGGGGGCTGCGGCATGCTCCGGCCGCCCCCTGCCCCACTCCTCCCGGCCGCCGCGTTATCCAACCGTGACGCCTTCCCTGGCGCATCCCTCTTGACCGCCATGAATTGTTAGCGCTCACAATGACGTCCGCATTCACCAGTCGACGCCCCAGGGCATCCGAGGAGGTACGAGCGTCGTGCCGGCACCGTCCCCACTCGCACCACCGGCGGCCGACCTGGGGTTTTCAGGGACCCCGGCGTGATGCCGACGGCGCGGAACCATCCGCCCGCCGCACAGGGCCCGTCCGAGGCGCGGGAACCGTCGCCGCCACCGGACTTACCCGCAGTACCGAACCACCCGCAGCACAGGACCTGTCCACCGTCGACCGCCGAGGAGGTGCGGCCGTGACCCACTCGCAGCTCAGGCCGCCCACCATGGCCGACGTGGCGCGCCAGGCGGGTGTCTCGCACCAGACCGTCTCCCGGGTCCTGGGGGACCACCCCAACGTCCGGGACGAGACCCGGACCAGGGTGCAGCGCGCGATCGAGGAGATGGGCTACCGTCGCAACTCCTCCGCACGGGCCCTGGTGACCCGGCGCACCCAGACGCTGGGCGTGGTCGCCTCCAACACCACGCTCTACGGGCCGGCCAGCACGCTGTTCGCGCTGGAGGAGGCGGCCCTGGCCGAGGGGTACCTCGTCTCGACGGTCAGTCTGCGCGAGCTGACCGTGGAGACGCTCTCCGAAGCCGTCGACCGCCTCAGCGACGGCGGCGTGGACGGAGTGATCGCTCTCGCCCCGCAGCGGTCGGCGGTCGCGGCCCTGGCCGAACTGCGGCTCCCCTTCCCGGTGGTGGCCGTGGGCACCGGCTCCGGCTCGGAGGTCCCCAGCGTCAACGTGGACCAGGAGCTGGGCGCGCGGCTGGCCACCGGCCATCTGCTCGCCGCGGGGCACCGCAAGGTCTGGCACCTCGCCGGACCCGAGGACTGGCAGGAGGCGGCGGACCGGACGGTCGGCTGGCGGGCCGCCCTCGAAGAGGCGGGCATCGAACCGCCGCAGCCGTTGCGCGGGGACTGGAGCCCGCTGTCGGGCTACCGGGCGGGCCAGGAACTGGCCGGCTGGGTGGGCCGGGGGCTGACCGCGGTCTTCGTCGCCAACGACCAGATGGCGCTGGGGGTGTTGCGCGCGCTGCGGGAGGCGGGCGTACGCACGCCCCAGGACGTGGCGGTGGTCGGCTTCGACGACATCCCGGAGTCGGAGTTCTTCGCCCCACCGCTCACCACCGTCCGGCAGGACTTCACGACGGTGGGCCGGCGGAGCATCGCCCTGCTGCTCGACCTGATCGAGGGCCGGTCCTCCGCCGGACGGTCCAGGATCGCCATCGAACCGCAGCTCGTCGTCCGCGCCAGCACCTTCCCGTACCTGCCCGCGGGGGCGGGCACTCCGCCCGGCTGACGCGGCACCGAACAACCGAACGCTTTTCATCCATCAGTGTGGCCGACATTTCGAACAATGATCGACAGGTTGGACGCAGTGCGGCCGGTCCACCACGAGTACCAACGGTCCTTCCCGGACCGGCTCTTCAAAGGAGAAGACATGCTCAACAGAAGAAACTTCCTCACCGCGGCGGTCGGCGTGGTGGCCGCGACGGGTCTGACGGCCTGCGCCAAGGAGGACAGCTCCACCGGTGACTCCGGCTCGAGCGGTGGCGGCAGCAAGAAGATCACCCTCGGCTTCTCCCAGGTCGGCTCCGAGAGCGGCTGGCGCAGCGCCAACACCGACTCGGTGAAGTCGGCGGCCAAGGAGGCGGGTTACAAGCTCCAGTTCTCCGACGCGCAGCAGAAGCAGGAGAACCAGATCTCCGCGATCCGCAGCTTCATCACCCAGGGCGTGGACGTCATCGCCTTCTCCCCGGTGGTCGTCACCGGCTGGGACGCGGTGCTGAAGGAGGCCAAGGCCAAGAAGATCCCGGTCGTCCTGACCGACCGCTCCGTCGAGACCTCCGACGAGTCCCTGTTCGTCACCCTGGTCGGCTCCGACTTCACCGACGAGGGCCGCCGCGCCGCCAAGATCCTGGAGAAGGTCCTGGAGAAGGCCGGCCACAAGGGCAAGGTGAAGATCGCCCAGCTGGAGGGCACCACCGGTGCCGCCCCCGCGATCGAGCGCGCCAAGGGCTTCAAGGAGGTCATGGACGCCGAGCACAAGGACGACTGGGAGATCGTCGTCAGCCAGACCGGTGAGTTCACCCGCGCCGGCGGCAAGCAGGTCATGGCGGCCTTCCTGCAGTCCAACCCGGACATCGACGTGCTGTTCGCGCACAACGACGACATGGGCATCGGTGCCATCCAGGCCATCGAGGCGGCCGGCAAGAAGCCCGGCAAGGACATCCTGATCGTCACGGTCGACGGCGTGAAGGACGGCTTCATCGCCATGTCCGAGGGCAAGATCAACGCCATCGTCGAGTGCAACCCGCTGCTCGGCCCCCAGCTGATGGAGGTCGTGGAGAAGGTCAAGAACGGCGAGAAGGTCGATCGCTGGATCAAGACCAAGGAGAGCGACTTCATGCAGGACCAGGCCAAGGACGCCCTCCCCACCCGCAAGTACTGACCGCACCCACCGGCAGGGAGCCTCCGGCCGACCGACATCCCGGTCGGCCGGGCCCCCTGAGGGCCTGCGGCGACGCGATCGCATGAGGCGCGCGGCCGTGACCGCGCCCCGTGTGCGGGCTCCCGGCCCGAAGGTCACGGGCCGGCGCGGACCGCCCCCCTTCCGGGGCGGACGAACGCACCACAGCCCACGTAAGTGAATTCCCCCACCGGGCAACGCCGGTGGTCCTCGCTAGGAGACTTATGGCAGAGCCGCGGCCCGTCCTGGAGATGACGGGCATAGTCAAAGAATTCCCGGGGGTACGGGCTCTGTCGGGCGTCGACTTCCGGCTCTTCCCCGGCGAGATACACGCTCTGATGGGCGAGAACGGCGCCGGCAAGTCCACCCTCATCAAGGTGCTCACCGGGGTCTACTCCCTGGACGGCGGAGAGATCACCCTCGACGGCGAGTCCGTCGGGTTCGCCAGCCCGCTGCAGGCGCAGCAGGCCGGGATCAACACCGTCTACCAGGAGGTCAACCTCTGCCCCAACCTCTCGGTGGCGGAGAACATCTTCATCGGCCGCGAGCCCACCCGCTTCGGCCGCATCCAGTGGAAGCGCCTGCGCCAGGAGGCCGCGGAGCTGGTCGACCGGCTCGGCCTCGACATCGACGTGACGGCCCCGCTGTCCTCGTACCCGCTGGCCGTGCAGCAACTGGTCGCGATCGTACGGTCGGTGGGCACCGGCGGCGAGGAGGGCAAGGGCACCAAGGTCCTCGTCCTCGACGAGCCGACGTCCAGTCTCGACCGCGACGAGGTCCTCGAACTCTTCCGGCTGATGCGGCGGTTGAAGGACGACGGCGTCGCCATCCTCTTCGTCTCGCACTTCCTCGACCAGATCTACGAGATCTGCGACCGCATGACCGTCCTGCGCAACGGCACCCTCGTCGGCGAGCACATGGTCAGCGAACTCGACCAGGTCGGCCTGATCCAGCTGATGATCGGCAAGGACCTGGACCAGCTGGAGGAACTGCACGAGCAGCAGCTGCACGCCGACGTCGGAGAGACCCTGCTGCACGCCGAGGGCCTCGGCCGCACCGGCGGTATCGCCCCCTTCGACCTGGACATCAAGAAGGGCGAGGTCGTGGGCCTCGCCGGACTGCTCGGCTCCGGCCGCACCGAACTCGCCCGGCTGCTCTTCGGCGCCGACCAGCCCGACAGCGGCAAGGTCACCGTGGGCGGCAGGCAGGTCCCGATGAACGCCCCGAACGACGCCATCGGCGCCGGGGTCGCGTTCTGCTCGGAGAACCGCAAGACCGAGGGCCTGGTTCCCGATCTGACGGTCCGGGAGAACATCATCCTGGCCCTCCAGGCGTCCCGCGGCTGGACCCGTCCCATCCCGGCCGCCCAGCGCGACGAACTCGTCGCCAAGTACATCCGGGCCCTCGACATCCGGCCCGCCAACCCCGAGGCCCGCGTGGGGCAGTTGAGCGGCGGCAACCAGCAGAAGGTACTGCTCGCCCGCTGGCTGATCACCCAGCCGAAGCTGCTGATCCTCGACGAGCCCACCCGCGGCATCGACGTCGGAGCCAAGGCCGAGATCCAGAAGCTCGTGGTGTCCCTCTCCGAGGACGGCATGTCCGTGCTCTACATCGCGGCCGAGCTGGAGGAGGTCCTGCGCCTCAGCCACACCATCGGCGTGCTGCGCGACCGCAAGCTGGTGGCGAAGCTGACCAACGGACCGGAGATCACCACCAGCCGGATCCTGGAGACCATCGCGAGTGGAGAACACGGAGACAACCAGTGAGCACCCCACCCGTGGCGACGACGGCCACGACCGGCACGGCATCCCGCTGGCGGGCGCTGACGCACCACCACCTGTTCTGGCCCGTCGCGGTCCTGGTGGCGCTGCTGCTCATCAACGTCCCCTTCACCCCCGACTTCTTCTCGATCAGGATGACCGACGGGCACCTCTACGGCAGCCTCGTCTCGATCGTGCTCTTCGGCTCGCCCCTGATCCTGGTGGCGGTCGGCATGACCCTGGTCATCGCCACCGGCGGCATCGACCTCTCGGTCGGCGCGGTCGTCGCCATCACCGGCGCCCTGACCTGCTCGTACATCAGTGACCAGGCCGACCAGAACACCCTGTCGGCGGTCTTCCTGGCCATGGGCATCGGCCTGGTGGCGGCGGTGGTCTGCGGGCTGTGGAACGGCTTCCTGGTGGCCCGGATGGGCATCCAGCCCATCATCGCGACCCTGATCATCATGGTCGCCGGCCGGGGCGTCGCCCAGCTGATCACCGACGGCCAGATCATCACCATCAACAGCGAGCCGTACAAGCTGATCGGCGGCGGCTACTGGCTGACGCTGCCCTTCTCCATCTTCGTCGTCGCGGCGGTCGTCGCCATCACGGTCGCCCTGACCCGCAGGACCGCCCTCGGCCTCCTCGTCGAGTCGGTCGGCGGCAACGCCGAGGCCAGCCGTCTGGTCGGCATCCGCTCCATGCGCATCAAGATCATGGTCTACGTCTTCTGCGCCCTCTGCGCGGGCATCGCGGGCCTGATGATCAGCTCCAACACCTCGGCGGCCGACGGCAACAACGCCGGTCTGTGGATCGAGCTGGACGCGATCCTCGCCGTGGTGATCGGCGGCACCTCGCTGCTGGGCGGCCGGTTCTCCATCGGCGGCACGGTCGTCGGCGCCCTGGTCATCCAGACCCTCACCACGACGATCTACACGATCGGCGTCCCCACCCAGACCAACCTGGTCTTCAAGGCCGCCGTCGTCATCGTCGTCTGCCTGCTCCAGTCCCCGAAGTTCCGCGCGAAGGTCTTCGGCGCCCGGTCCGGCTCCAAGCCCGGCGCGACCGGCGGCAGCACGTCGCCCGCGGCCCCGGCGAAGTCCGCCACCGCGCCCGCCGACGCGGCCCCGAAGATGGAGGTGTCGTGATGACCGCGACCACCAAGACCCCGCCGCCCCAGGACACCCTCGCGGCACCGACGTCCTCCTCCAAGGTCTCGGCGCTCCTCGCCGACCGGCGGCTGCCCGTCCTGGTGACCGCGGTCCTCTTCCTCGCGATGTACATCACGGGCCTGAGCCGCTACCAGAACTACGGCTTCGGCGAACCGCAGGTCTTCCTCAACCTGTTCATCGACAACGGCTACCTGCTGGTGGCCGCCGTCGGCGCGACCTTCGTGATCCTCTCCGGAGGCATCGACCTGTCCGTGGGCTCGGTCATCGGCTTCACCACGATGTTCACGGCCTGGCTGGTGGAGCGCCAGGGCCTGCCGATCCTGCTGGTCATCCCCATGGCCCTGGCCGTGGGCGCCCTCGGCGGCTTCCTGATGGGCTACGTGATCCAGAACTTCGAGATCCAGCCCTTCATCGTGACCCTCGCCGGCCTCTTCCTCTTCCGGGGCCTGTGCCTGGTCATCAGCAAGGAGTCCATCGCCATCGGCGACGAGACGGTCAGCAGCCTGGCGCAGGCGCAGGCGCAGCTGGGCCTCGGCTTCCTGTCCATCGGCGCGATCGTCGCGCTGGTGGTGCTGGCGGCGGCGTTCTACATCCTCCACTACAGCCGCTTCGGCCGGCGGGTGTACGCCATCGGCGGCAACGAGCAGTCCGCGATGCTGATGGGCCTCCCGCAGGGCGGTACCAAGATCGCCGTGTACACGGTGTCCGGCTTCTGCTCGGCGCTGGCGGGCCTGCTCTTCACCCTCTACATCCAGTCCGGCGACCCGCTCCACGCCACCGGCATGGAACTGGACGCGATCGCCGCGGTCGTCATCGGCGGCACGCTGCTCACGGGCGGCTCCGGCTATGTCATCGGCACCCTGTTCGGCGTCCTCGTCCTGGGCCTGATCAAGAGCATCATCCAGTTCGAGGGCACCCTCAGCTCCTGGTGGACGAAGATCGCCACGGGTGTGCTGCTGTGCGCGTTCATCCTGATCCAGCGGGCGATGACGGCACGCAAGAAGACCTGAGAGCGTCACCCGAACCGAAGGGGACGCCCGCCCGGGAACGGGCGGGCGTCCCCTGTTCTTTCGGGTCTCTGCCCGGTCGGCTGCCCGGTCGGCTACGCGCCGCGGCTCCGCGAACCCCCGCCCATCACCCGGTACATGCCGATCGAGCCGTGCGCGGCGGTGTCGGCGAAGCCGAACTTCTCGTAGAGGAAGCGGGCCGGACCGTCCGCGATCAGGGAGACGTACGCGGTGGCGGGTGCCCGGCGCTCCAGTTCCTCCGTGAGCGCGGCCATGATGCGCCTGCCGAGGCCGCGGCCCTGGTGGGCGGGGTGCACACAGATGTCGACGATCTGGAACGCCGTACCGCCGTCCCCGATGACCCGCCCCATGCCGATGGGCCGCCCCTCGTGCCGGAGCACCACCCCGTGCCAGGTGTGGGGCAGCGCGGACGCGACCGCTTCGGGAGCCTTGTCGGAGAGGCCCGCATCGGTACGCAGACGGCGGAAGACCTCGACCGAGGGCACGCCCACGCTCAGTTCGTAAGGGTCATTTTGGCTCTGCATGCATTACATGCTAGCGGGCGGCATGCGAGACCGGGCGGCCCTACGCCCCGACCATCCGCCGCAGGAGATCCCGCAACACCTCCCGCTCGGCCGCGCTCAGCCCCGCCAGCGGCTCCCGGGCGAAGTCCAGGGAGTCCCGCAGGCTGCCGGCCACCCGGCGGCCCTCCGCCGTCGCCGCCGCCAGCTTCACGCGGCGGTCGCCGGGGTCGGGGCGGCGTTCCACCAGGCCCCGGGTCTCCAGCCGGTCCACGATGCCGGTCACGTTCGAGGGCTCGCAGCGGAGCTTCTGGGCCAGACGGCGCATGGGGAGCGGTTCCAGGGAAAGGAGGCCGAGGAGCCGGGCCTGCGCGCCGGTGAGCGCGTGCTCGGCGGCGGCGTCCTCGTACTCCTCGTGGTAGCGGGCCACCACCGTGCCGATGAGTTCGACGACCTCCATGGTCAAGGGGTCGACGCGGGGGGTCGTCTTCTGCGTGGGCATGGGGTCGAGGTTACCTCTTTACTTGACAACATGAAATATTCAGGAGCATGGTTGTTTCAGACAGTGAAGTAACCGTGCGGTATGCACCACCGCTCGCACCACGCACCCGCAGGAAGGCACACCCCCATGTCCGACACCCCCGCCCTCCCCGCCACCAGCCGCGAATGGCACCTGCTGAGCCGCCCCGTCGGCTGGCCCAAGGACGAGGACTTCGCCCTGGTCGAGGCGGAGATCCGGCAGCCCGGCGCGGGTGAGGTCCTCGTACGGAACACGTACCTCTCCGTGGACCCGTACATGCGTGGCCGCATGAGCGACGCGAAGTCGTACGTCGCCCCGTTCGAGCTGGGCAAGGTCATGCAGGGCGGCGCCGTGGGCGAGGTCGTCGCCTCGGCGGCGGACGGCATCGCCGTCGGCGACCACGTGCTGCACTTCGGCGGCTGGCGCGAGTACGCCACGATCGACGCCAAGCAGGCGGTGAAGGTCGACCCGGACGCCGCGCCGCTCTCCACCTACCTCGGTGTCCTCGGCATGACCGGTCTCACCGCCTACGCGGGCCTGCTGCGGGTCGGCGCCTTCAAGGAGGGCGACGCGGTGTTCGTCTCCGGCGCCGCCGGCGCGGTCGGCAGCCAGGTCGGCCAGATAGCCAAGCTCAAGGGCGCCTCCCGCGTCATCGGCTCGGCCGGCTCCGACGAGAAGGTCAAGCTGCTCGTGGAGGAGTACGGCTTCGACGCCGCCTTCAACTACAAGAACGGCCCCGTGTGGGAGCAGCTCAAGGAGGCCGCCCCCGACGGCATCGACGTCTACTTCGACAACGTCGGCGGCGAGCACCTGGAGGCCGCGATCGGCGCGCTCAACCTGCGGGGCCGGGCCGTGATCTGCGGCATGATCTCCCAGTACAACTCGACCGAGGTGACCCCCGGCCCGCGCAACATGGTCAAGATCCTGCAGAACCGTCTGCGCGTCGAGGGTGTCCTCGTCGGTGACCACTACGACTTCCAGCCCCAGTTCGTCCAGGAGGTCGGCCCCTGGGTCGCCTCGGGCGCGCTCAAGTACCGCGAGACCGTCGTCGAGGGCATCGAGAACAACCTGGAGGCCTTCCTCGGCGTCCTGCGCGGCGACAACACCGGCAAGATGATCGTCAAGCTCTGAGCCCCTCCCCGTGACGGACGCCCGCTCGCGTTCGTTGCACATGACGGAGTCCGCACCCCTGGACGTGGGGTGCGGACTCCGTTCTCGTGTGCGGGGCCGGGCCGAGGGCCGGACGCGTGGCCCTCAGAGCGCCAGCGCCGCCGTGTGCACGGCCCGGACGAACCCCGCGTTCTCCGGCGCCGCCCCGCCCGGGAAGGCCATCCGGCGGCGGGTGTAGCCGTAGGCGAGGCCGGCGCGGGGGTCGGCGAAGGCCTGGGAGCCGCCGGCGCCGCTGTGGCCGAAGGTACCGGCGCCGAGGAAAGGGTGCACGAGTTCGGCGGTCGCCTGGAACCCGAGGCCGAACGCCTTGGGGGCGCGGGCCACCAGATCGTGGCCGACGGAGTGGATCTGGCCGAACTCACCGACGGTGTCGGGCTTCAGCAGCGGCGGACGGCCGTCCACCGTGCTGATGGCCGCCGCGTACATCCCGGCGAGCCCGCGCGCCGAGCCGACACCGCCCGCCGACGACTGCCCGCTCGCCCGCACGATCCGCGCGTTGGGGAAGTCCGTCAGCTCGCCCGGCTCCGGCACCTGGGAGTTGAACGCGATCGACGCCAGCGTGTGCGGCCCGCTCGGTACGGCGTCCAGCTCGGCCTGCTGTGCGGGCGTCGGCGTCATCGGCAGCACGCTCCGGAACCGTGGCTCGTGCTCGGCGGGCAGCCCCAGGTACAGATCGAGCCCGTACGGGGCCCGGACCCGCTCCTCGTACACCTCCTGCAGCGTGCGCCCCGTCGCCCGCCGTACGACCTCTCCGGTGAGCGCGCCGATCACGAGCGCGTGGTACCCGAAGGCCGTGCCCGGCCGCCAGAACGGGCGCTGGACGGCGAGGCGTTCGGCGATGACACGGTCGTCCGCCAGCTCCTCCAGCGTGAACCCGGCATCGGTGCCGACGAGCCCCGCGCGGTGCGCCAGCAGCTCCCGCAGGGTCACCGCCCCCTTGCCCTCGGCCGCGAACTCCGGCCAGTAGTGGGCGACTTCCCGGTCCAGCTCCAGCACACCGTCCTGGACGAGGAGCGCGACGACGAGATGCGCGGCGCCCTTGGTCGAGGAGAACACCCCGTACAGCGTGTCGCCGCCGGTCTCCGCGGGCCCCGCCCACAGATCCACGACCCGCCGCCCGTGCACATACGCGGTCAACTGCCCCTCGTAATCGGCCCGTTCACCGCCCACGAACACGGCGAACGCCTCACGCACCGCCTCGAAGCCCTCGGCCACCGTCCCCTGGACACCGACCGCCCGGGTCCCCTCACCCATACCCACTCCCTCTCCTCGACGCCACCCATCCCCCACCCGCTCCCCAACGCCCGCCCTACCTGCACGAATTCCCCCCGGATGCTGATCCTAAGAATCAATGGCTCTTGCCTAAACAGTTTAGGCAATTGCATAATCCATACAGTCGGCGTCGGTGGATGTCGTCGGTACAGGTCGAGTGAAGGACGGTCATGGCACGCGTGGGTCTCACCCCGGAGCGGCTCGCGCGGGCGGGGGCGGAGTTGGCCGATGAGATCGGGTTCGGGGCGGTGACCGTGTCCGAGCTGGCCCGGCGGTTCGACGTGAAGGTCGCGAGTCTCTATTCACATGTGCGCAACTCCCAGGACCTCAGGACCCGGATCGCCCTGCTCGCCCTGGAGGAGATGGCCGACCGGGGCGCCGCCGCGCTCGCCGGACGGGCAGGGAAGGACGCGCTGGCGGCGCTGGGGAACGTGTACCGCGACTACGCCCGCGCACACCCCGGCCGCTACGCGGCGGCCCAGCTGAGACTGGACCCGGAGGCCGCCGCGGCCAGTGCGGGCGGCAGGCACGCGCAGATGACACGGGCGATCCTGCGCGGCTACGACCTCACCGAACCGGACCAGACCCACGCCGTCCGGCTCCTCGGCAGCGTCTTCCACGGGTACGTCAGCCTGGAGTCGGCCGGCGGCTTCAGCCACAGCGCCCCCGACGCGCAGGAGAGCTGGGACCGGATCCTCGACGCCCTCGACGCCCTGCTGCGCAACTGGCCGGTCCCGCCCCCCGGTTGATCCACGCAGTGCCGCCCCCCACCCCACCGATCGTCAGGTAAGGACATGCCCGCGAACCCCGAGAACCCCAGCAGCCCCCACTGGATCACCACCCCCCTCACCGCCGACCTCGTGCACGGCGCCCTGGAGCTGGAACGCACCGAGCACGGGCTGCTGCCCCACCGGTTGCCGGCCCGGGCCCGCGCCCAGTGCACCGATCCGCAGCTGGCCGTGGTCGAGTCCCAGCCCTCCGGCGTACGCCTCGTCCTGCGCACCCGCGCCACCGCGATCGAACTGGACGCCCTGCGCACCAAGCGGGCCTACGTGGGCGCCCCGCCCCGCCCGGACGGCCTGTACGACCTCCTCGTCGACGGCCGGCTGACCGCCCGCGCGAGCGTGCCGGACGGCAACACCATCACCCTCGACATGACCACCGGCCGGTCCGAGCACCGCCCCGGCCCACCCGGCACCGTACGCTTCACCGACCTCCCCGAGGGCCTGAAGACGGTCGAGATCTGGCTCCCGCACAACGAGACGACCGAACTCCTCGCCCTGCGCACCGACGCCCCCGTCGAGCCCGCCCCGGACCGGGGCCGCAGGGTCTGGCTGCACCACGGCAGCTCGATCAGCCACGGCTCCGACGCCGCCGGCCCCACCGAGATCTGGCCCGCCCACGCCGCCGGCCTCGCCGGCGTCGACCTCGTCAACCTGGGCCTCGGCGGCAGCGCCCTCCTCGACCCCTTCACCGCCCGCGCCATCCGGAACACCCCCGCCGACCTGATCAGCGTCAAGATCGGCATCAACCTGGTGAACCACGACGTGATGCGGCTGCGCGCCTTCGCCCCCGCCGTGCACGGCTTCCTCGACACGATCCGCGACGGCCACCCCACCGCGCCCCTCCTCGTCGTCTCCCCGATCCTCTGCCCCATCCACGAGGACACCCCCGGCCCCAGCGCCCCCGACTTCACCGACCTCGCCGAGGGCCGGCTCCGCTTCCGCGCGATGGGCGACCCGGACGACCCCACCCCCGGCAGGCTCACCCTGAAAGTGATCCGCGAGGAACTCGCGGCGATCGTGGCCCAACGCTCCCCGGAGGACCCGAACCTCCACCACCTCGACGGCCTCACCCTGTACGGCGAGTCCGACACCGCCGGCCTCCCGCTCCCGGACGACCTGCACCCGGACGCCGAGACCCACCGCCTCATCGGCGAACGGTTCGCGAAGCTGGCCTTCGGACGGGAAGGTGCCTTCGCCCCCTGAGCACCCCGGACCCCGCGCCCGCGCTCCCACCGCGGACCGCCCGCATCCCGCTGGGTAAAATTTGCCCCATGCGCGATCTAGGGGTGGGTTTCCAGTATCTGGTGCAGGGCCAACGCTGGGTGGCCAGGCACGGCAGGCAGTACGGCTTCGGTCTGATCCCGGGCCTGATCACACTCGTCCTCTACCTGGGCGCCCTGGTCGCGCTCGGCGTCTGGGGCCCGGACTTCGTCACCTGGGCCACCCCCTTCGCGGACGACTGGTCCAGCCCCTGGGCCGGCCTCTTCCGCGGCCTCCTCACCGCCGTGCTGTTCGCCCTCGCCCTGGCCCTCGCGGTGATCACCTTCACCGCGGTGACCCTCCTCATCGGCCAGCCCTTCTACGAGAACCTCTCGGAGAGGGTCGACCGGGACGTCTCCCCGGACGGCACCGCACCGGAGTCCGGCCTGCCGCTGTGGCGGGAGCTGTGGATCTCGGGCCGGGACAGCCTCCGGATCGTCGTCCGGGCGCTCGTGTGGGCCCTGCTGCTGTTCGGCCTCGGCTTCGTCCCGTTCGTCGGCCAGACGGTCGTCCCCGTGATCGGCTTCATGGTGACCGGCTTCTTCCTCACCGAGGAGCTGACCGCCGTGGCCCTCCAGCGCCGCCGCGTCGAACTCCGCGCCCGGCTCGCCCTCCTGCACTCCCGCAAGATGCTGATCTGGGGCTTCGGCACCCCGCTGGGCCTCGCCTTCCTGGTGCCGTTCGTCGCCGTCTTCCTGATGCCGGGCGCGGTCGCGGGCGCCACCCTCATGGCCCGCGACCTGCTGGGTGAGGAGACGACCGACGAGGCCGAGCGCAACCGGGTCCCCGCGCAGAACGGTCAGCACGGCATGTTCCGCAAGCCCGAGGTCGGCGCCTGAGGCAGCCCCTCGGCGCCGGCACCCGGACCCTGCGTCAGTACCGCGTTCCCCCGGCCGCACCGGAACCGGCCGCACCGGAACCCGAGGCTGTGGCCTCCACCGCGACCGTCACGATCGCCCGCACCTGCGCGATGATGTCCAGCCGGTTCCGCACGAACACGGGATCGGTCACCGTCCCGGTCGCCGGGTCCGTGTTGCCGGCCCCGAACTGCAGCACGGGCGTGTGCACATGCCCGCCCGGCAGCGAGGCGCCGAGTCCCAGCCGGTCGCGCAGCAGCGTCGCCCGGTAGGCGATCTCGTTGGAGAGGTAGTCGCCGCCGCCCCCGGCCCGCGCGGTCGAGCCGGGCGTCGGCCCGTCCGGCCGTACGACCGCCGTCGTACCGCCCGCGGGGATCTCGGTGACGCTCGTGTTGTCGTACACCGGGAAGCGGCCCGTCTCCGCGGCGACGACGTCCGTGTACGGCAGGGTCGTGGTCGTCCACTGGGGCTGGGTGGCGGGGTCGGTCACCGGCACGGTCCCGGTGCGGCCGATGTTGTCGTTGTCGGCGAAGCCGCCGCGCCAGGCCCCGTTGGTCCGCTCGACGTCGAAACGCCCCACCCGGCCCTGGCTGACGGTCGCGAAGAGGTCGACCTGCGGCAGCCGCCCCCGCAGGGTGCGCTCGACCGTGCCGTCCGCGAAGTCCTGCCAGCGGACCGGGAAGACGGCGGTCTCGATGCGCGCGGGGCCGTCGGCGGTCCGGATCACCGTGCCGTCGAGGGCGAGGGCCGTGGCCCCGGACGGGTTGGAGATCCGCACGTCCCGGTCCAGCGTGAACGGATCGAACCCGGTGACGAGGACCCGCTTCATCCCCTTGCCGCCCCGGGGGTAGGTCAAAGAGTCCTGCCCCCGCGACGCCCGCTCCAACGCGCCGAGCAGGTCCGCCCTCTGACGGTCCGACAAGCCGAACTCCGGTTCCCAGCCGCGCACTTCCCGCGTCATCCCCAACCGCGCCCAGTACAGGGGCCGGTCGTCGTCCCGGCTGAGATCACCGCCCGCGGGCCCGCGCCCCTGCGCCCGGTCCACGGCCCGTGCCCACAACCGCGCACCCTCGCGTACGGCGATCCGCTCGGCCTGGGCGTACGACCGCGCCCCGGCCAGCGCCCGCCCGAACTCCGGTGCCACGGCGTCGAATCCGGACCTCCGCAGGATTTCCTGAGGGACGGCCCGGTCCAGCCGCTGTTCCTCGACGGTGCGGGCCGCCGCCGCGGCGGCCGAGGGGGAGGGGGCGGCGGGAGAGGCGGACGCGGGGGTGCAGAGACCGGCCAGCAGGGCCGTCAGGCCGATCGTCGCGCCGCGTGCCCGCCGGGAAGTCAGGGGGAATATCAAGGGACTCGGGGTCCTTCCGTCGCTGTCGTGCCGTGGGGGTGTCGCTCCGGACGGCGGCAGTATCGCGTGACGGGAGGGGTGTACGCCACGGGCACCTTCGGCCACCGTGACAGGCCCGGCGGTGCGCGCGGCCGGACTCAGCCCACGTCCTCGCCCAGCAGCGCCAGGAAGTCACCGAAGGCCCCCGGCATGTCCACGGAGCCCGGATCCAGCAGCCACTGGTACTGCAGGCCGTCCATCACGGCGACCAGCAGCGGCGCCGCCCGCTCCGGTGTGAGACCGCTCGGCAGCCGGTCGCCGTACTCGGCGCGCAGCACCTCCGCCATGGCCCCCCGCACGCGCCCGTACCGCTGCGTGAAGAACTCCCGCGCGGGATGGCCCTCGGTCACGCTCTCGCCCAGCAGCGCGGAGAAGGTCTGGACGATGCCGGGCCGCATGGCGTTGTACTCGACGAGGGAGCCCAGCAGATCGAGCCGCAGCGTGCTGTCGGGCAGGGCGTCCCAGCGGTCCCGTTCCTCCAGGACGGCGACGAGCAGCGCGTCCTTGGTGGGGAAGTAGTGCAGCAGGCCCTGCTGGGTCAGTCCGACGCGCTCGGCGACCGCCGCCATGCTCGCACCCCGGTAACCGCGCTCGGCGATCACCTCCAGGGTCGCCAGCACGATCTCCGCGCGCCGCTCCTCGCCCCTGACGCCCCTGGTCCTGCTGGTGCCGCTCATGGCGTCACCGTACGGCATCCGGTCCCGCCGGCGGAGAGGAAAAGTCACGGCAGGATCACGGAACCTACCGCTCTACAGGTGATCGATGCACGATGAAGGTGACGATCGGACTCGACGAGGAGGCACCGCGATGGCGGCAACCCCGGGCACCCGCCCCACCCCGGCCGACGAGGCGCGCGAAGCGGCCGTGGACAAGGCCCTGGCCGGACTGGACCTCGACGCCAAGGCGAGGCTGCTCTCCGGACAGGACATGTGGACCCTGCCCGCGCTCCCCGAGATCGGCCTCGCCTCCCTCGTCATGTCCGACGGCCCCATCGGGGTACGCGGGGTGCGCTGGACCGCCGACGACCCGTCCGTCGCGCTGCCGTCCCCGACCGCCCTCGCGGCCACCTGGGACCCCGAACTCGCCCGCCGCACAGGGGTGTTGCTGGCCCAGGAGGCCCGCCGCAAGGGCGTCCACGTCCTCCTCGCCCCCACGGTCAACCTGCACCGTTCGCCGCTGGGCGGTCGCCACTTCGAGGCGTACAGCGAGGACCCGTACCTCACCGGGGAGATCGGCTCGGGCTATGTGACCGGCGTCCAGGCCGGCGGGGTCGGCACGACCGTCAAGCACTTCGTCGCCAACGACGCCGAGACCGACCGCTTCACCGTGAACAACCTGGTCTCCGCCCGCGCCCTGCGCGAGCTGTACCTGGCCCCCTTCGAGGCGATCGTGGCGAACGCCCGTCCCTGGGGCATCATGACCGCCTACAACCAGGTCAACGGCTCCACGATGACCGAGCACCGCTACCTCGTGAACGAGGTCCTGCGCGGCGAGTGGGGCTTCGACGGCTTCAACGTCTCCGACTGGCTGGCCGCCCGCTCCACGACCGGCGCCCTCGCCGGCGGACTCGACGTCGCCATGCCCGGCCCGGTGACCGTCTACGGCGCGCCCCTGGCGGCCGCCGTCCGCGCCGGCGAGGTCGCGGTGTCCGTCCTCGACGAGGCGGTCCGCCGGGTCCTGCGCCTGGCCGCCCGCGTCGGCATCCTGGAGGGCGCCGCCCCGGTCGTCACCGAACCGCCCGCCCCCGTCGACGGCGAGGCCCTGGCCCGCGAGATCGCCCGCCGCTCCTTCGTCCTGGTCCGCAACGACGTACGGGACGGCCGGGCGGCCCTGCCCCTGGAGCAGGGGGCGAAGGTCGCCCTCATCGGGGCCGCGGCCCGCGACGCCCGGGTCCTCGGCGGCGGCTCCGCCACGGTCTTCCCCACCCGAGTCGTCTCCCCCCTCGACGGCCTGACCGCCGCGCTCCCCGAGGGCGCGCTCACCTACTCCGTGGGCGCGGACCCCAACGAGGAACTGGCCGTCGCCGACAAGGGATTCACGCTCCAGGCCGTCTGCCGTGACACCTCGGGCACGGTCATCGGCACCCGCTCCGCCCCCAACGGCCACATCCAGTGGATGGGGTCGGACCTGCCCGACGGTGTCACCCACCGCACCCTGCACACCGTCGAGGTGACCGGCACCCTCACCCCGCGCGAGACCGGCACGCACACCTTCGGCATCAAGGGCCTCGGCGCCTACACCCTCACCGTCGACGGCACCACCCACTTCGACGGGGTCCGGACCACCGACACGGACGACCCCTTCGTGTCGTTCTTCGGCGCCCCCGTCCCCCTGGCCCGGGTCGAACTGACCGAGGGCACCCCGGTGCAGGTGTCACTCACCCATGTCGTGGAGCCGGCCCCCGACGCCCCCATCACGATGCTCGCCTTCTCGCTCTGCCACCAGGGACCGCAGCGCGACCCCGACGACCTGATCGCCGAGGCCGTCGAGGCCGCCCGCGCGGCCGACACGGCCGTCGTCGTGGTCGCCACCACCGAACGGGTCGAGTCCGAGGGCTTCGACCGCAAGGACCTCCGCCTCCCCGGCCGCCAGGACGACCTGGTCCGCGCGGTGGCCGCGGCCAACCCCGCGACGGTCGTGGTCGTCAACGCGGGCTCCCCGGTGGAACTCCCCTGGCGCGAGGACGTCGCCGCCGTCCTCCTCACCTGGTTCCCCGGCCAGGAGGGCGGCGCCGCCCTCGCCGACGTCCTCACCGGCGCCCACGAGCCCGGCGGCCGCCTCCCCACCACCTGGGGCTCCCTCCCGGACGCCCCCGTCACCCGGGTCACCCCGACCGCCGGCGAACTCACCTACGACGAGGACGTCCTCATCGGCTACCGCGCCTGGGACAAGCACTCCGCGACACCCTCGTACCCCTTCGGCCACGGCCTCGGCTACACCGACTGGACGTACGAGTCCCTCGACGTCTCCGGCACGACGGCGACGGTACGCGTCCGCAACACGGGCACCCGCGAGGGCCGCGAGACCGTCCAGCTCTACGTGGCGCCCGCCACCCCGGACGAGAACCGCCCGACCCGCTGGCTGGCGGGCTTCGCGACGGTCGAGGCGGCCCCGGGCGAGACGAGGGAGGTGACCGTCCCACTCCCGCCCCGGGCCTTCGAGATCTGGGACGAGACGACCGGCTCATGGACGTACGTGCGGGGTTCGTACGAGCTGGCGGCAGGCCGCTCCCTGGCCGACCGCCGGGTCACGGCCCCGCTGGAGGTGTAGGGCGGCCTACGAACGCACCCCGAACCCGTAGACCGTCTCCGACCGGTAGACGCCGCCCGGCCGCAGCTCCGTACTCGGGAACCGCGGCCGGTTCGGCGAGTCCGGAAAGTGCTGCGTCTCCAGCGCGACCCCGGCCCCGGGCCCGAAGGGCCCCTCCAGGTGATCCGCCGTGTAGAGCTGCATCCCCGGCTCGGTCGTCGCCACGCTCAGCACCCGCCCCGACTCCGGCTCCCACAGCTCGGCCACCGCCTCCGCGCCCTGCGAGACCCCCTTGTCGAGCACGAAGTTGTGGTCGTACCCGCTCCCCACCTTCCGGCCCGAGCGGAAGTCGAACCGCGTCCCCCTGACCTCCGCCGGCTCGCCGGCCGGAATCCGATCCGCGTCCACCGGCGTCACCCGGGAGGCGGCGATCCTCAGCTCGTGCCCACCGGCGCTTCCCGAGGCGGCCCCGCCCAGGTTCCAGTACGAGTGATTGGTCAGGTTCACCACCGTCGGCGCGTCCGTGACCGCCTCGTACGCGATCCGCAGCGCGCTCCCGTCCTCCGCCAGCGTGTACGTGGCGGACACCTCCAGACGCCCGGGAAAACCCTCCTCGCCGTCCGGACTCACCCGCGTCAGCCGGACCCCGGCCCCGCCCGCGACCCCCTCGGCCTCCCACACCCGCTTGTCGAAGCCGCGGGAGCCACCGTGCAGCGAGTTCGGCGGGTCGTTGCGCTCCAGCGCGTACACCCGCCCGTCGAGGGTGAACCGGCCCCCTGCGATCCGGTTGGCGTACCGTCCCACGAGCGCCCCGTAGAACGGCCCTTGACGACGGAGGTACCCGTCGAGGCCGGGGAAGCCCAACACCACGTCCGCCGACCGCCCGTGACGGTCCGGCACCTCCACCGACTGCACGATCCCGCCGTACGTCAGGACCCGCACCCGGGTGCCGCCCCGCTCCAGCGTCCAGCGGTGCACGGGCGCGCCGTCCGGAAGCGTGCCGAAGTGTTCACTCATGAGCGAAACCCTAGGTCACGGCAGAATCGCAGGTCACGCGCCCTTCCTGCTGATGATCCGGTAGGCGATCTCGGCCAGCCGCGCCTGTCCGTCCACGCTCGGGTGGAACCAGTCCCACTGGCTGAGCTGGGTCTGTCCGAAGCGGTAGTCGAAGACGGCGCCCCCGTCGTGACGGCAGTGGCGGTCCTTCTCGCACACCTCGCGCAGCACGTCGTTGTACGCCTCCACCCGGTCCTGGACGGCGTCGCGCCGCTCGCCCGCCGCCGTGGTGAGGAGGTCGGGGTCGGCCAGCATGGACGGGCAGATGCCCAGCTTCCAGACCTGCTTGCCGACCGGGCTCGAACGGCCCTCGGACCACAGCCGCTTCAGGTCCGGCACACTCGCCACGAACACCTGCGCCTTCGGCAGGCTGTCCCGCAGGGTGGCCATCGCGTCCTCGAAGTCGGCGCGGAAGTCGGCGACCGGGGTCATGGCGGCCGCGGTCGCCCGGCACGCGTCGTTCGCGCCGATCATCACCGTGACCAGCTCCGGCTCACGGGCGACCGCCCGCGCCATCTGACTCGGCAGATCGGCCATCCGGGCCCCGGTCACCGCGTAGTTCCAGCTCTGCCGCGCCGCCCCGGACTTACCCAGCAGCCGTACGGCCAGACTGTCGACGGAGGCCTTCGTCCCCGTCGCCCAGGACACCTCGGGGCAGTCGGAGAGCACCTGGCACGCGTCGAAGCCCCGGGTGATGGAGTCCCCGACGGCGGCCAGCGACCCGGGGGTGCTGTCCCAGGCGGGGGTGGGCGAGGCGGAGGGCTTCGCCCGCGGTCCCGTCCCTTCGGGGCCGGGGGAGTCGCCACCGGTGGCATCACACCCCGACACGCCGAGCAGGACCGCCGCCAAGGCCGCGCCGAACACCGCCCTCGAACGGTGGCGTCGCTTCCGCATCCCCTGGTCCCCTCGGTCGGTCCGCACGTACAAGCTCCCACCATGACAACGCGCGGGAGTTCCCGGGAACGGCAGGCCGTGGGTCCGATGCGACAGAAGGCGGAACCGTTCCATCCGCACAGGCGTCCCCCCGGGTGAAACAGCTCCGCATCCTGGCGCCTGCTCCGACGGTACGTCACACTCCTTGCCCCGCCGCACGGTAGCCTCGCCACGTGGCCGCCCGGCCACCGCTGATCCGCCGAATCGCAAACCGTCCTGCTCTGTGGAGGCCCAGGTGACGACACGTGGAGTCCTGTACGTGCACTCCGCGCCGCGTGCGCTGTGCCCGCACGTGGAGTGGGCCGTCGCGGGCGTTCTGGGGACCCGCGTGAACCTCGACTGGATCCGCCAGCCGGCCGCCCCCGGCACCTGGCGCTCCGAGTTCTCCTGGCAGGGCCGGGCCGGCACCGCCTCCACGCTCGCCTCCGCACTGCGCGGCTGGCACCTCCTGCGCTTCGAGGTCACCGCCGAGCCCTGCGCCACCGCCGAGGGCGAGCGTTACAGCTGCACCCCCGAGCTCGGCATCTTCCACGCCGTCACCGGGATCCACGGCGACATCCTCATCCCCGAGGACCGTCTCCGGGCCGCCCTGACCCGCTCCCAGCGCGGCGAGACCGACCTGGAGGCCGAGATCGCCAAGCTCCTCGGCAAGCCCTGGGACGACGAGCTGGAGCCGTTCAGATACGCGGGCGAGGGCGCCCCGGTCCGCTGGCTCCACCAGGTGGTGTGACGGCGCCCTTCCAGGAGCCGGGATTCTGTGGGTCTCGGCTTTCAGGGGGCGCGGGGCTGTGTCTGCGTGCGGCTCCGCCGCGTGGGCGCGAGAAGCCCCCCCCCCCCCCCCCCCCCCCCCCCCAACCCCCCGGCCCCCGGGCGCCGCCTGGCGCCGCGCGCGCCCGCGCCCCCCCGCGCCACACAAACAGCCGGGAGC